>NZ_QKLN01000021.1:0-108412 GCF_003225665.1 Pseudomonas sp. TKO26 | reverse complement strand
AGCTGGGGGAAATCGAAGCGCGGCTGGTGCAGCAGGCATCCGTGCGAGAAGCCTTCGTCATGGCCCATGACGGCGAGAACGGCCAGCAACTGGTGGCCTATATCGTGCCCAGCGACGCCGCGATGGCCGTGGCCGGCGAGGCCCAGACGGCCTTGCGCGAAAGCATCAAGACGGCGCTGAAAGAGCATGTGCCGGACTACATGGTGCCGGCCTACCTGTTGTTCCTCGAAGCGCTGCCGCTGACACCGAACGGCAAGCTCGATCGCAAGGCCCTACCCAAGGTCGACGCCCAGCAGATGCAGCAGGTCTATGTGGCGCCGCAGAGCGAACTGGAGCAGCAGATCGCGACGATCTGGGCCGATGTGCTGAAGCTTGAGCAGGTCGGTGCGACCGATAACTTCTTTGAGCTGGGTGGCGATTCGATCATCTCGATCCAGGTGGTCAGCCGCGCCCGGCAGGCGGGCATTCGCTTTACCCCGCGGGACCTGTTCCAGTACCAGACGGTGCAGGGGCTGGCGGCTGTGGCCGAGCAGGGCGAGGGCGGGGTGCAGATCGACCAGGGCCCGGTGCGGGGCGCGACGGCGCTGCTACCGGTGCAGCAGTGGTTCTTCGAGTCGTCCATGAGCGAACGTCATCACTGGAACCAGTCGGTACTGCTCAAGCCGGCCCAGCCTCTGCACGCCGAGGTGGTGGAAAACGCCTTGCAGGCGTTGTGGCTGCAGCATGATGCCCTGCGTTTGCAGTTCAGCCAGGAGGCGGACGGCTGGTCGGCGCGTTTTGCCGATGCCCGCCAGCGACCGGAACTGCTCTGGCAGGTCACGGTGGACAGCGCGCAGGCCATGGAGGCGTCGGCGAGCGAGGCGCAGCGCAGCCTGAACCTGCAGGAGGGGCCGCTGCTGCGGGCCGTGCTGTTCAGCCTGGAGGATGGCAGCCAGCGCCTGTTGCTGGTGATCCACCACCTGGTGGTGGACGGCGTGTCCTGGCGGATCCTGCTTGAGGACCTGCAGCAGGCCCACGCTCAATTGAGCGCCGGCCAGCCCCTGGCGTTGCCGGCCAAGACCAGCTCGACCCAGGCCTGGGCCGAGCAGATGCAGGCCTATGCCCAAGGAGCGGCGCTGCAGGAGGAACTTCATTACTGGCAGTCCCAGTTGCAGGGCGTCGAGGCGAACCTGCCGGTCGATCACCCGATCACCGCGTTGCAGAACCAGCATGCCAGCAGCCTCAGTACCCGCCTGGACAAGGCCCATACCCAGCGCCTGCTGCAGGATGCCCCTGCGGCCTATCGCACCCAGATCAACGATTTGCTGCTGACCGCCCTGGCCCGGGTCATCACCCGCTGGACCGGCGAGGCCAGTGCCCTGGTGCAACTGGAAGGGCACGGCCGCGAAGACCTGTTTGACAGCATCGATCTGACCCGCACCGTGGGCTGGTTCACCAGCATGTTCCCGGTGAAGCTGACGCCCCAGGCTTCCCTGGCCGATTCGATCAAGTTCATCAAAGAACAACTGCGGGCGGTGCCGAACAAGGGCATCGGCTTCGGTGCCTTGCGTTACCTGGGGGATGCCCAGGCCCAGCAGGCCCTTGCAGCCCTGGCCGTGCCGCGCATCACGTTCAACTACCTGGGCCAGTTCGACGCCAGCTTCGACGAGCAGGATTCCCTGTTCAAGCCCACCGGTGAAGCCAAGGGCGACGACCAGAGCCCGCAGGCTCCGCTGAGCAACTGGCTGAGCCTGGATGGCCAGGTCTATGGTGGCGAACTGAGCCTGAGCTGGACCTTCAGCCAACAGATGTTCGATGTCGCCACCATCCAGCGCTTGGCCGACGACTATGCCGAGGAACTCAAGGCGCTGGTGGCGCATTGCTGTGCACCGCAGCAGGCGGGCGCGACGCCTTCGGACTTCCCGCTGGCGGGCCTGGACCAGCAGCAACTGGATCGCCTGCCGGTGGCGATGGCTTCTGTCGAAGACCTCTACCCCCTGTCGCCGATGCAGCAGGGCATGCTGTTCCATACCCTCTACGAGCAGGCGGCGGGCGACTACATCAATCAACTGCGGGTAGACGTGGACGGCCTTGATCCGCTGCGCTTCCAGCAGGCCTGGCAGGCGGCCATCGATCGGCATGACATCCTGCGCACCGGCTTTATCTGGCAGGGCGAGGTGTCGACGCCGCTGCAAGTGGTGCACAAGCACATTGCCCTGGATTGCACCGAACATGACTGGCGCGGCCTGCCGCAGCAGCAGGAAGCCCTGGATACCCTGGCCACCGCCGAGCGCCAGCGTGGCTTCGAGCTGGATGCCGTGCCCTTGTTGCGCCTGACCCTGGTGCGTATCGACGAGCAGCGCTACCACCTGATCTACACCAACCATCACATCCTGATGGACGGCTGGAGCAACTCGCAGTTGCTCGGCGAAGTGCTGCAACGTTATGCCGGTCAGTTGCCCAGCCACGCTCCGGGCCGCTACCGGGACTACATCGCCTGGCTGCAACGCCAGGATGCCCAGGCCTGTGAAAGCTTCTGGAAAGAACAACTGCAGACACTGGATGAACCGACCCGCCTGACCCAGGCGCTGTCCCGGGTCGCGGACATTCCGGCCGGCACCGGTCACGGCAAGCATCATCGCGAGCTGGATCTGGCACAGACGGCCCGCCTTGGCGAATTTGCCCGGCAGCAGAAGGTCACGGTCAATACCCTGGTGCAGGCGGCGTGGCTGCTATTGCTGCAACGTTGCACCGGGCAGGAAAGCGTGGTGTTCGGCGCCACGGTGGCGGGGCGTCCGGCGGAGCTCAAGGGCATAGAGCAGCAGGTGGGCTTGTTCATCAACACCTTGCCGGTGGTGGCCACGCCACGCCCGGACATGACCGTGAGCCAGTGGTTGCAGGCGGTGCAGAACCGCAACCTGGCGCTGCGCGACTATGAGTACACGCCGCTGTACGAAGTGCAGCGCTGGGCCGGGCTGGGCGGGGATGCGCTGTTCGACAACATCCTGGTGTTCGAGAACTACCCGGTGTCCGAAGCCCTGGAAAAAGGTGCTCCGGCGCAACTGCGCTTTGGCGCTGTGGGTAACCACGAGCAGACCAACTACCCCCTGACGGTCGCGGTCAACCTGGGGGCGAGCCTGTCGTTCGAGTTCATCTATGCCCGTGAATCCTTCTCTGAACCTTCGATGGTGCAGTTGGGCGGGCACTTGCAGGGCCTGTTGCTGAGCCTGATGGACCATGCGCAAACCGGGCTGGGTGAGTTGCCATTGCTGACCCAGGACGAGCAGCGCCGCATTCGCCAGGACTGGGACCACACCGATGTGCTCTACCCGACCCAGCGTTTTGTCCATCAGCTGTTTGCCGATCAGGTGGCCAAGGCCCCGGATGCGCCGGCGGTGTTTTTCGCCGAGCAGCGCCTGAGCTATCGCGAGCTGGATACGCAAGCCAACCAACTGGCGCACAAGCTGATCGAACTGGGAGTGGGCCCGGAAGTGCGGGTGGCCATCGCCATGCCGCGCTGCGCGGAAATCATGGTGGCCTTCCTGGCCGTGCTCAAGGCTGGTGGGGTTTATGTGCCGCTGGATATCGAGTACCCCCAGGACCGTCTGCGCTACATGATGCAAGACAGCGGCGCGTGGCTGCTGCTGACCCAGAGCCATCTGTTGGATCGCTTGCCGATTCCTGAAGGTCTGCCGACCCTCAGCGTCGAAGGCGCGGCTGATTTTGCGGCTTACCCGGTGATCAGCCCGCAGGTGGAACTGGCCGAGGAAAACCTCGCCTATGTGATCTACACCTCCGGTTCCACCGGCCTGCCCAAGGGCGTGGCGGTGTCCCACGGCCCGCTGGCCATGCACAGTTTGGCCACTGGCGAGCGCTATGAAATGAGCCCGGCGGATTGCGAGCTGCACTTCATGTCCTTCGCCTTCGACGGCTCCCACGAAGGCTGGATGCACCCGCTGATCTACGGCGCCAGTGTGCTGATCCGCGACGATAGTTTGTGGTCGCCGGAATTCACCTACGAGCAGATGCATCGCTACGGCGTCACGGTGGGGGTGTTCCCGCCGGTTTATCTGCAACAACTGGCAGTGCACGCCGAGCGCGACGGCAATCCGCCAGCGGTGCGGGTGTATTGCTTCGGCGGCGATGCAGTGCCCCAGGCCAGTTACGATCTGGCGTGGCGAGTGCTGCGGCCCAAGTACATCTTCAACGGCTATGGCCCGACCGAGACGGTGGTTACGCCGTTGATCTGGAAGGCCCGTGCCGGCGATCCGTGCGATGCGGCCTATGCGCCCATCGGCAATATCGTCGGCAATCGCAGCGCTTACGTGGCCGATGCCAACCTCAACCTGTTGCCGGTTGGCGTGGCCGGCGAGCTGTACCTGGGTGGCCTGGGCGTGGCCCGGGGTTACCTGGATCGTCCAGGGCTGACGGCCGAGCGTTTTATCCCTGACCCCTACAGCACCACCGGGGCGCGGCTGTACCGCAGCGGCGACCTGACCCGCTATCGCACCGATGGCTTGGTGGAGTACGTGGGCCGTGTCGACCATCAGGTGAAGGTGCGGGGTTTCCGTATCGAGCTGGGCGAAATCGAAGCGCGCTTGCTGGAGCAGGACCCGGTATTGGAAGTGGCGGTGATCGCCCAGCCCGGGCCGAGCGGCCAACAGCTGGTGGGCTATATCGTGCCGGTGGATGCCGAGGTGGCGTTGAGCAACGAGCGTCAGGCGCCGTTGCGCGAAAGCATCAAGGCGCGCCTGCGCGAGAGCCTGCCGGACTACATGGTGCCGACTTATTTGCTGTTCCTCGAAGCGCTGCCGCTGACACCCAACGGCAAGCTGGACCGCAAGTCGCTGCCCAAAGTCGATGCGCAGTTGATGCAGCAGACCTACGTGGCGCCGCAAAACGACCTGGAACAACGGATCGCCGCGATCTGGGCCGATGTGCTGAAGCTTGAGCAGGTGGGCGTTACCGACAACTTCTTCGAGCTGGGCGGCGACTCGATCATCTCGATCCAGGTGGTCAGCCGCGTCCGTCAGGCCGGTATCCGTTTCACCCCCAAGGACCTGTTTCAGCACCAGACGGTGCAGGGGCTGGCGACGGTGGCGGAGCAGGGCGAGGGCGGCTTGCAGATCGACCAGGGCCCGGTGCGTGGCGAAATGGCGCTGCTGCCGATCCAGCAGTGGTTCTTTGACACCCCGGTGCCGGAGCGTCACCACTGGAACCAGTCGGTGCTGCTCAAGCCGTTGCAGGCGCTGCAAGCGCTGAGCCTGGAAAATGCATTGCAGGCCCTGACGGTGCAGCACGATGCCCTGCGCCTGCGCTTTAGTGAACATCAAGGCGCCTGGAGCGCAGCCTTTGCCGACGCCGAGCAGCAGGCGCCATTGCTGTGGCAGGCCAGCGTGGCCGATACCCAGGCCTTGCAGCAGTTTGCCGAGCAGGCCCAGCGCAGCCTCAACCTGCAGGACGGTCCGTTGTTGCGCGGTGTGCTGTTCACCCTGGCCGACCAGAGCCAGCGCCTGTTGCTGATCGTTCATCACCTGGTGGTGGATGGGGTGTCCTGGCGGATTCTCCTGGAGGACCTGCAAGCCCTGCTGGGCAATCAGGCGCTGCCGGCCAAGTCCAGCTCGACCCAAGCCTGGGCCGGGCAGTTGCAAGCCTATGCCAACAGTGCGGCGCTGCAGCAGGAACTGGGGTACTGGCAGGCGCAACTGCAGGGCGTCGAGTCGAACCTGCCCTGTGACCATGGCCACGAAGGGCTGCAGAACCAGCACGCCAGCAGTGTCGAGACCCGCTTGAGCAAACGCGATACCCAGCGCTTGCTGCAGGATGCGCCGGCAGCCTATCGCACCCAGATCAACGACCTGCTACTCACCGCCCTGGCCCGGGTCATCACCCGCTGGACCGGTGAACGCAGCGCCCTGGTGCAACTGGAAGGCCACGGCCGCGAAGAGCTGTTCGACAGCATCGACCTGAGCCGCACTGTGGGTTGGTTCACCAGCGTGTTCCCGGTGAAGCTGACGCCACAGCCGGCCCTGGCCGATTCGATCAAGCACATCAAGGAACAGCTGCGGGCCGTGCCGAACAAGGGCATCGGTTTTGGTGCCCTGCGTTACCTGGGGGATGCGAATGCACAGGCAACCCTCGGTGCCTTGGCCGTGCCGCGCATCACCTTCAACTACCTGGGGCAGTTCGACGGCAGTTTCAATGACCCGCAGGCCCTGTTTGCCCCGGCCAACGAGGCCAAGGGCGACGACCAGAGCCCGCAAGCCCCGCTGGGCAACTGGCTGACCCTCAATGGCCAGGTCTACGGCGGTGAGCTGAGCCTGGGCTGGAACTTCAGCCGAGCGATGTTCGATACCGCCACCATCCAGCACCTGGCGGACGACTACGCCCGGGAGCTGCAGGCGCTGATCGAGCACTGCAGCCAGCCCGAGCAGCGTGGCGCCACGCCGTCGGACTTCCTGTTGGCCGGCCTGAGCCAGCAGCAGCTGGATCGCCTGCCGGTGTCGCTGGCTGCGGTGGAAGACCTCTACCCCTTGTCGCCGATGCAGCAGGGCATGCTGTTCCATACCCTCTACCAGGAGGAGGGCAGCGACTACATCAACCAGTTGCGGGTGGACGTGGATGGGCTCGACCCCGAGCGCTTCCGCCAGGCCTGGCAGGCGACTGTCGAGCGCCATGACATCCTGCGCAGCGGTTTCCTCTGGCAGGGCGAACTGCCGACCCCCATCCAGGTGGTGTACAAGCAGGTCAGCCTGGAGTGTGTCGAGCATGACTGGCGTTCGACGCAGCAGTCCCCGCACGCCCTGGATGCCCTGGCGGCGGCCGAGCGGCAACGGGGCTTCGATCTGGTCGCAGCACCGCTGTTGCGCCTGACCCTGGTGCGCACCGGCGAACAGCGCTACCACCTGATCTACACCAACCACCACATCCTGATGGATGGTTGGAGTAACGCGCAGCTACTCGGCGAGGTGTTGCAACGTTATGCCGGTCAACTGCCGCAACACCTGACTGGGCGCTACCGCGACTACATCGCCTGGCTGCAACGCCAGGATGCAACCCTCAGTGAGCATTTCTGGAAGCAGCAACTGCAGGGACTGGAGGAGCCGACCCGTCTGGCCCAGGCCATTGCCTCTGGCACGCAGGCGCTGTCGGAGAAGGGCCATGCCAGTCATGGCTGTACCCTGGATGAGGTGCAGACCCGCCGCTTGAGCGAGTTCGCCCGCCAGCAGAAAGTCACGGTCAACACTCTGGTGCAAGCTGCGTGGCTTGTACTGCTGCAACGCTGCACCGGGCAGGACACCGTGGTGTTCGGTGCCACCGTGTCCGGGCGCCCGGCGGAACTCAAGGGCGTGGAGCAGCAGATCGGGCTGTTCATCAACACCTTGCCGGTGGTGGCCGCGCCACGTCCGGAACTGGCGCTGGGCGATTGGCTGCAGGTGGTACAGGAACGCAACCTGGCCCTGCGCGACTTCGAACACACCCCGTTGTATGACGTGCAACGTTGGGCCGGTCTGGGAGCCGATGCGTTGTTCGACAACATCCTGGTGTTCGAGAACTACCCGGTGTCCGAAGCCCTGGAGAAAGGCTCGCCAGCGCAGCTGCAATTTGGCGCGGTGGGCAATCATGAACAGACCAACTACCCGCTGACCCTGTCGGTGTTCGTCGCTGAACGGCTGTCGTTCGACTACGGCTATTCGTGCCAGCACTTCAGCGCCGCAGTGATCCGGCAACTGGCCGAGGGCCTGCAACAGCTGCTGTTGGCCATGATCGGCAACCCCGAACAGTGCCTGGGGGAACTATCGCTGCTCAGCGATGGGCAAAGGGCTGCGGTTGAACAGGAGTGCCGCCAGGCGGCCGGGCAAGTGGGCCGCGACCTGAATATTCACCAATTGATCGAAGCCCAGGCCGAACGTACCCCGGATGCGGTGGCGCTGCTGTGTGCCGGCGAACAACTGAGCTATGGCCAGTTCAACCAGCGGGCCAACCAGTTGGCCCATAAGCTGATCGAGCAGGGCGTTGGTCCGGATGTGCGGGTGGGCATCGCCGTGGAGCGCGGGCTGGACATGATCGTGGGCCTGCTGGCGGTGCTCAAGGCCGGCGGCGCCTACGTGCCGCTGGACCCTGAATATCCTCAGGAGCGCCTGCACTACATGATGCAGGACAGCGGCATTGAGCTGCTGTTGACCCAGGCGCCGCTGCTGGAGCGTTTGCAGGATGGCCGCGCGGTGCCGTACCTGTGCCTGGACCAGGACTGTGCCTGGCTGGCCGGCACGGATCCGGGCAATCCGCCCGCGCGCGCTGCCACAGACAACCTGGCGTATGTGATGTACACCTCTGGCTCCACCGGCCGGCCCAAGGGCGTGGGCATCACCCATAACGCCCTGAGCCAGCACGCCCGGGCCACCGCTCGCTACTTCAACATGACGGCTGCCGATCGCGGCCTGCAGTTCTCCACCTTCAACTTCGATGCCTTTGTCGAACAGCTGTACCCGGCGCTGATCTGTGGCGCCTCGGTGGTGATTCGCGGCAAGGAGCTGTGGGACAGCGAGACCTTCTACCGCGAGCTGATCGAGCAGGGCATCAGCATCGTCGACCTGAGCACCGCCTACTGGTTCATGCTGGGCAAGGACTTCGCCGCCAAGGGCCGCCGCGACTTCGGTCGCCTGCGCCAGCTCAACCTGGGGGGCGAGGCCATGCCGGCCGAAGGCGTGGCCGCCTGGAAACAGGCCGGTCTGGATCAGGTCTGCCTGCTCAATACCTACGGGCCGACCGAGGCCACGGTGAGTGTCAGCGCCCATGACTGCGGCGCCTACCTGACGGGTGCCGAGCCGATGCCAGCGGTGATTCCGCTGGGCAAGGCCCTGCCGGGTCGTTCCATCTACCTGCTGGACAACAGCGGCAACCTGCCGCTCAACGGGGTGATTGGCG
Organism: Pseudomonas sp. TKO26; assembly: GCF_003225665.1. Classification (NCBI taxonomy): domain Bacteria; kingdom Pseudomonadati; phylum Pseudomonadota; class Gammaproteobacteria; order Pseudomonadales; family Pseudomonadaceae; genus Pseudomonas; species Pseudomonas sp. TKO26. The sequence continues at coordinate 99,505 of NZ_QKLN01000021.1, read as the reverse complement.
AGCTGATGATTGGTGGCGACCTGCTGGCCCGGGGTTACCACAACCGTCCGGGCCTGACCGCCGAGCGCTTCATACCCGACCCGTTCAGCTGCGACGGCGGGCGCCTGTACCGCTCCGGCGACCTGGCCCATTATGACGCCCAGGGCGTGATCGAGTACGCCGGGCGCATCGACCATCAGGTGAAGATCCGCGGTTTCCGTATCGAAATGGGCGAGATCGAAGCGCGTCTGCTGGAGCTGCCTCAGGTGCGCGAGGCGATCGTGCTGGCCCAGGACGGGGCGAGCGGGCCGCAGTTGGTGGCTTATGTGGTGGCCGCCGCGGATGTACCGACTGATACCCCCCAAGCCCAGGCGTCGTTGCGCGAGCAGGTGACCGCGGCCCTCAAGCAGGCGCTGCCGGACTACATGCTGCCGGCGCACCTGCTGTTTCTCGAAGCCCTGCCGTTGAGTCCCAACGGCAAGCTGGATCGCAAGGCCCTGCCCAAGGCCGATGCCAGTCTGTTGCAGCATGCCTACATCGCCCCACAGAGCGAGCTGCAACGGCAGGTCGCGGCGATCTGGGCCCAGGTGCTGGGTATCGAGCAGGTGGGCCTGGACGACAACTTCTTCGAACTGGGCGGCCATTCCCTGGATGCCTTGCGCCTGATCGGCGCCCTGAATCAGGCACTGGCTGTGCAACTGGGCATCAATGCCCTGTTCACGGCGCCGACGGTAGGGCAACTGGCTGACGTGATCGCGGCCGGTCAGGCCGACAGCGTGCAGAACGTCATCGCCCTGGGCGGCTCCGGCCAACCGCTGTTCTGCTTCCACCCGGCGGGGGGCAGCGTGTACGGCTATCTGCCGCTGGCCGCGCAGTTGCGCGAGCATTGCGCGGTGTATGGCGTGCTGCACCATGCCTACTTGCAAGCCGATTGGAGCGAGGCTTCATGGCTGGCGATGATTCAGCGCTATGTCGCCGGCATCCGTCAGGTGCAGCCGAGCGGCCCTTACTATCTGGCGGGCTGGTCCTTGGGGGGCTCGATTGCCATGGACGTGGCCAGCGAACTGGAGGCCGCGGGCGAGGCGGTGCGATTCCTCGGCCTGCTCGACCCGACACCGCCTCAGGGCGCCGTGGATGAACAGGTACAGCAACAGGAGGCGCCGGTTTCGGTGACGGCCGAGTCCGAGTGGCAGGTGATCATCGACAAGCTCTGCCTGCTATTCCCGGGCAGCGCCGGGCTGATCGACAGCCGCTTGCGGCGGGAAGCCGAGCTGAACTGGCAAAGCATCCATGACTGGGTGGCTGAGCATATCGCCCTGGCGCCCGGCGAACTGGATCGGGTGGTGGGGCTGTTCAAGGCCGAGTTCGACGCTTCGCTGGTCAGCGCCGTGTTCAATGACCTGAGCGCATTGTCTGCGGCCTATGCCTATCGTCCATTGCAGGTAGCGCCGCGGTTGTGGTGGTCCAGCGATTATGCCCGGGAGCGGATCCAGGTCCTGGAGCAGGACATTGGTCGCCAGGTGCAGAGCGGCGAGATAGCTGCTTCCTGCCGCATCGAAGTCCGTCATGAAGCCATGGTGGACAGCACTGTCTTGCTGGAGAGTTTCAGAGAGCAATTGCTGACTTGCTTGAACTGAGTGGCCAGCAAAGGCCTGGACCGGCAACGGTCCAGGCCTTTGTCGTTTTTGTCACAAGGTAAACAACGTCCGCCATTGCCCAGTAGAAGCTGGCCTGCCAGCGAAGGTCGGCAGGCTCGGAGAACGTTTTCGCCGGCAAGCGGGCTCCTGCCAAGCTGTAGGCGGGAGAGGAGGGGAGTTCATCGCGTTGCAGGAGCGGGCCTGACAGCGAAGGTGGGCAGGCCCGGAGAACGCTTTCGCCGGCAAGCCGGCTCCTGCGCAGTTGTAGGTGGGAGAGGAGGGTAATTCATTGGGTTGCAGGAGCTGGCCTGATAGCGAAGGTGGGCAGGCCCGGAGAACGCCTTCGCCGGCAAGCCGGCTCCTACACGGGGGGACGGTGTTTCAGAGAGACCAGCTGACCGTGACCATGGCGTTGCGCGGGTCGCCGTAGAGGCTGGTGCCGTAGTCGGTGTTGGTGCCGATGCTCTGGTAGTAGCGCTTGTCGAACAGGTTGTTGACGTTGAGACGGACGTTGACGTTTTCCGAGGCCTTGTAGCTGGTCATCAGGTCCACCAGGGCGTAGGACTTCTGTTCGATGCGGTAGTCGAAGGTGCTCAGGTAGTCGTTGGTGCCCTTGTTGTAGATGGTGTTCTGGCCATAGACGCCGCCACCGATGGTCCAGCGGTTCAGGTCGCCGGGCAGTTGGTAGGTGGTGAAGGCCTTGAACACGCTACGCGGGATGTCGGTGTCGAACAGGCGGCCGACGTTGGCCTGGTTGGAGTCCTTGGTGTACTTGACCGAGGCATAGGTGTAGCCCGCCCCCAGTTCCCAGCCCGGGGCCAGGGTGCCGTTGATCTCCAGCTCGATACCTTCGCTGCGGACCTGGCCTGCAGCTTCGTAACAGGTGCTTCCTACTGGGGTGCACTGGTTGGGGTTGAGTGCCTTGGCGCGGTTTTCCTGGTCGATACGGAAGATCGCCGCGCTGGCGTTCAGGCTGCCATCGAAGTATTCGCCCTTGATGCCCAGTTCGTAGTTCTTGCCTTCGATGGGCTTCAGAGCGCTATTGGAGGCGTCGAGCTCGGTCTGCGGCTTGAAGATGTCGGTGTAGCTGACATAGACCGAGTGGTTCTGGTCCAGGTCATAGATGGCCCCGGCATAGCGGGTCAGGTGGCGTGTCACCTTGTTGGGCAGGCTGGAGGCCGACGGCTTGCCGTTCCAGGTGGTGGTCACGTCGTAGTCGTACCAGTCCAGGCGTCCGCCAAGGATCAGCTTCAGGTCGTCGGTGATGCTCAGGCGAGTGGTGACGTAGGTACCTTCCAGCTGGCTGGTGCGGCGTTGTGTCCAGGGGTTGGCGCTCATGTCCGGCTTGGGAATGCCGCTGGGCTTGTAGATGTTGGTGTGGGTCTCGAGATCGATGGGCAGGCCTTTGCCCTTGAACGTCAGGTCGCGCCGGCTGGCGCCCACCACCAGTTCGTGGGTGCGCCCGAACAGGGAGAAGGGACCGGTGACGTAGCCGTCGTAGCTGTTTTGCTGGTCTTCGTAGTCGTAGCGACCGATGTTCTGGCCGAATTCATCGTAGTTGGCGCCCATGCGCTCCGGGATGGAGCCGAGCATGTTCAGGTCCGACCAGCTCTTGCTGGCGGACAGGAGCATCTTCCAGCTGTTGGCGAAACGGTACTCCAGGCGGCTGAATGCCGTGGTGTTGTTCTGATCCCAGTATTCCCATTTGCTGCCCAGGTAGCTTGAGCGCTTGAGGTGCAGGTCGCTGCCGTCGGCGGCAACCGGCAGGCCGCCCCATGACGTATTGTTCTTGCCGCTCTGGTTGGAGACGCCAAAGGTGAAGGTGGTGTCTTCGTTCAGATCGGCTTCGGTGATGCCGTAGAACACCGAACGCTCGGAACTGACGAAGTCCTGGAAGCTGCCCTTGCTCTGGTAGGCGGTGACCACCCGGCCGCGCAGGGTGCCACTTTCATTGAGGGCGTTGGAGGCGTCGATCTCGGTGCGATAGTTGTCCCAGCTGCCGGCGCTGCCGGTGACGGTGACCCGCGGGGTGGCGGTCGGGCGCTTGCGTACCATGTTGATCGCGGCCGACGGGTTACCCGCGCCCTGCATCATCCCGGTGGCGCCACGCACCACTTCCACATGGTCGAAGATCGCCATGTCGGCCGAGGAGTTCATGTCCCGGCTCAGGTAGTGGGACAAGTCGTTGGGCAAGCCGTCGGTCATCAGGTTTTCGACGGCAAAGCCACGGGAATAGAAGGTCGGTCGCTGCGGACCGTCCTTGGTGATGGAAATCCCGGGGGTGGCCTTGAGCACGTCCTCCAGGGATTTCATGTTCTGGTCGTCCATGCGCTGGCGGGTGATGACCGTGACCGACTGCGGGGTTTCCCGGGCCGTCAGGGCCAGCTTGCTGGCGGTCTGCATGGCGCCGGTGGTGTAGGAGCCGGTGTCCTCGGTGGTGCTGTCCAGGCCCTGGCCGCTGATGGTGGTGGTTCCCAGCTCCAGCGCGCCATTGTTCCCCTGATTGCGGATGGTGAGCGAGTTGTCCATGAGGGTGTAGGCCACCCCGGTGCCATTGAGCATGGCTGCGATCGCCCGCTCCGGTGAATAGTTGCCGCTGAGGGCGTTGCTGCGCTTGCCCTGAACGTCGTCCGGGTTGTAGAGCACTTGCATATTGGCCTGACGCCCGAACTCCTGCAGGGCCGCCGCCATGGACTGCGAGGCGATGTTGAAGTGGATCTCCTGGGCCTGGACTTGCGCCATCAGTGGCAGGGTCAGGGCCAGGCCCAGGGAGCGCGAAGCCAGTTTTGGCGAGAACGCCTGACGCAGCAGCGCTTTCGTCAGGGGAGGCAGTCGGTGATGTGTGGGCATGCTCATGTGCTCTTTTAGGTCCGGCAGATGTAATGATTGTTAATGCTAGTAATTCTCAATTCTGTCTGTATGACGCATCAGCAGCCATAAACCGGAAACAATCACGCCGGTTGCAGTTCGCTCAGGACTCGTCCGGCCTTCATGCGCACCAATTGATCGGCAATGTCGAAGTAGCGATCGTCGTGGCTGATGACGATGATGGTCTTGCCCAGGCGCTTGAGATCGGGCAGCAGCTCGGTATAGAAAATCCGCCGGAAGGCCGGATCCTGGTCGGCGGCCCATTCGTCGAACACCAGCACCGGGCGCTCTTCCAGCCAGGCATTGACCAGGGCCAGGCGCTTGCGCTGGCCGGTGGACAGGTCGGTGGTGGTGAAGGCGCCATCCCTGACACTGACCTTGTGGGCGATCTCCAGGCGGTTCAGGTACTGAGTGGCGACGTCCAGCGACTTGCCCGCATTGCCCTGGACCAGGTCGTCGAACAGGAAGTAGTCGGCGAACACGGTAGTGAACAACTGGCGGTAGTCGTCGCGAGCCTGGTCGGTGACCGCCTGGCCATTGAGACGGATTTCTCCGGATTCTGGCGGGTACAGGCCCAGCAGCAGCTTGATCAGGGTGGTCTTGCCACAGCCGTTCTCGCCGACGATGAAGACGATGTCGCCCTGCTTGATGTTCAGGTTGATCGGACCCAGGTGGAACGGTTCGCTACCTTCCACCGGCGGTGGGCTGTAGCGCACTTCGCGCAGCTCCAGGCTGTGCACCAGCGCTTGCGGGGCTTCGCTGTCGTCCATCAAAAGGTGCGGCTCGGGCGAGGAGAAGCGCTCGGACAGTTCGCTGATCCGGGTGAAGGCGATCCTGGCCTTGCCGACGATGGGCAGGTAGCCGACCACGTGCTCCAGGGGGCCCTTCATGTACAGCAGCACCAGTACGAAGCCGGTGATCACTGCCGGGTCGGGGTTGGGGTAGTAGGCCTGCATCGCCAGGGCCAGGCCGATGACCACGAAGAACAGCATCGAGCCGAAGCTCTTGGCCAGGATGTAGATGTTCACCGAGCGCACCTGGATATCGCTGATGCGGTCGGCGGTTTTCTGGATACGCTGGGTGTTCATGCGAAAGCGCCGCGGCCGGTGGATACGCAGTTCCTTGGCGCCGGAGGCGATCGCGTTGTAGTAGCGCTGCAGCTCGTCCTCGTGGTCGCGGGCCTCATCGAAGCCCTTGATGCCCTTGCCACCGGCCACCAGTTGCACACTGGTGCCGATGATGATGGCCACCACCATCATCAGGAACATCGGTACCGAGAGGTACGCCAGGTAGCCCAGGCAGCCCAGGGTCACGGTGGTGGCGATGGCCAGGGGGGTGAAGGCGAAGGAGAAGTCGCTGATGGTGTCGACGTCATGGGTCAGCACCGGGATCAGGCGATGGGAACGATAGCGTTCGATCTGGGTGATGGGCGCCGAGAGGACCTTTTCCCCCAGGTCCTTGCGCAGGGCGGCAATGATCCGCTGGCCCACATAGTTGGTGCCGATATCCGAGACGATGGAGCTGGTCAGCGCCAGCACACACAGGGCGGCGAAGGTCAGGACCACGCCCTGGGTCATGCCGGTCGCCGAGTGCAGGGCGTTGTTGATGGTGGCCAGCAACAGGGTGATGGCCAGGCCGCCGGCCATGCCCAGGGCGACGGAGATCACCACGATGGTGCGAAAGGGCCTGAGCAATGCGAGCAGACCGTTGAAGGCGCCGCGCTTGGGGTCGGTCATAAGTGCTTCCCGGAGAGTGGATAGAGGGTCGTTGCACGCAGACCCTTACCCCTGACAAACGAAGCGTCGGCGCGAGTATTTAGCTCGGCCTGCCAGCCTGGCGGACGCTGCGGATAAATTGCCCGGCCCGTGGTTCGTTCTTGTGCTGTGGGCGCACGTGTATCGACGCCGTGCCTGAACCATTCAGCGAGAGCGAGTCAATGACGAAGAAGAATCTGGTGTATGTCTGGTCCCTGCGTAACGCCGCCGCCGACAAGGCGGGTCAGCCGGTGGCCTACAAGGACCATGAGCGCTACATGAAATCGGTGCTGGAGTTTCTGGTGGAGACGCTGAACCAGACGCCCCTGGGCGAGGCCTATGAACTGGTGGGTGTGGTCTACGACGATGACGAGCAATCGCCGCGGGACCAGCAGCTGGTCAGCGATTACGGCTTTGCCTATCAGCCTGGTCGCCAGTGGCTGTACCCGGCGGACCTGAAGGTCCAGGGCCGGTTGGTCAACGACCTGCTGCTGAGCGTGCCGTCCACCTACCGCCGCCATCCGCGCGGCAGTGCCGAGCACATTGCCGGCAAGCAGGATTTCGAGCGTCGCCTGCACGACACCCTGGTGGAGCTCAAGGCGGATATCGTGGTGCTCGATGGCCTGCTGGTGATCCTCGATGAGCTGGTGCGTCCGGGGGCGCCGTTCGCAAGGCGGATCATGAACATTCACCCGGGCATCACCCGTATCGAATCGCCCTATGAGCGCCGTGGTGCCTACGCCACCTGGAATGCCCTGTACGGCGCCCGTGGGCAGAAGGTGGTGGACTGGAGCACCCGAGAAACCGTGCCGACCGAGCCCTTGTACCTGACCGGCGCCTCGTTCCACTACGTGGACAACGGCATCGATTCCGGCGAGGTGCTGCATGATGTGCTCAATACCGAGATCGGGCCCGAGGACACCATCCTTGAGCTGCGCTGGAACAACTTCAACAACAGCCTGTTTCCGGCCTTGCGCCAGGGCCTGTGGCTGATGGTCGATAAACTGCGCCCGTAGGCGTTTAGCGCAGCGGCCCAGGGCGGTCATCGCGCTGGGCCGCCGGCCATCGTAGGTTACTTGTGGCTGGCGCCAGGCTGTTCCAGCTCGCGCACGACCCGAAAGCTCAGCCAGTCCCCACGCACTTCGCGCTTGCGGCTGTTGCGGTTGCCCGACCGCGAGAACACCGGCGCTTCACCCCAGTCGTTGCCGCGAATCTGCGCGTCCAGGCACACCCCTTCGGACTCCTCCATCCAGGCCCGGCCATCGGCGGGGGCGCCCACGTAGTCCGGGTGCCAGCAGTCGGCGACCCACTCATAGACGTTGCCATGCATGTCATACAGGCCGAAGGCGTTGGGTGGAAAACTGCCCACCGGGGCGGTGAAGCTGAAGCCGTCCTTGGGACCGTAGGTGTTGGCGTGCTGGCTGATCTGGTACTGGCCTTCCTCGTCGAACGGGAAGGGGAAGGAGCCGGTGCTGCCGGCGCGTGCGGCATATTCGCGCTCGGCCTCGCTGACCATCCGGTAGTGCTTGCCGGTCTTTTTCGACAGCCACTGGGCATAGGCCTGCACGTCGGCGTAGTCGACGCACACCGCCGGTTGGCGCGGCCCCTGTTCATAGCGTGGCTTGCTGGCCTGGCACAGGCGGCCGGGGCGGTCATCACCGTCCTTGATCCGGGTGCCGGTTTCGCGGATGTAGGCATCCAGCTCGCCGGCGGTCACATGGAAGCGACTCATGGCGAAGGCGTTCTTGAAGGTCACGGTGTGCTGCGGGCCTTCATCGGGCTCGCGGCCCACTTCGTCTTCCGGAGTGCCCATGACAAAACTGCCGGCCGGCAGCACCACCATTTCCGGGCAGTTCTTGCAGTCCTTGAACACGCTGCCGGGCTTGGGCGGCTCTGCGGCGTGGGCGTTGAGGCTGATCAGGCAGCTGACCAGGGCGGCCAGCGAGGAAGAGGCGAGAGGTTTCATCAGTCAATAGCCTTGTGCAATGTGAGTTCGGGAGGCCGGGGCTGCAGGTCAGGCGCTCTTGCTGCGGCGCAGGCGCTGGCCCAGCAGGTCCATGGCCCGGTCGATATCCGTCTCGCTGTTGAGCAGGCCAGGGGCCATGCGCACCACCGGACCGGCATCGCGGTCCACCGCGTCCACCAGGATGCGGTTCTCGATCAGCCAGGCGGCGGTGGCGTCGGTGTCCAGGTTCTGGCCGCGGAAGAAGGTGAAACCGGCGGAGTGCTCCGGGCTCAGGGGCGTGACCAGCTCGATGCCTGGGTGTTCCTGCAGGCGCTGCTTGAGGTAGCTGTTGAGTTCGTGGATGCGTGACTGGACGTTGGCCTTGCCCAGCTGCATGTGCAGGTCGAAGGCCTGGTCCACGGCCCAGCGGTGTTCGAAGCTGTGGTAGCCGCCGGGGGTCATGGTGGTGGCGAAGTTCTGGTTTTCGGAGAAGGTCGCCACCATCGGCGTCAGGTGTTCGAGTTGTTCCGAGCGCGAGCAGAAGATCCCGGTGCCGCGCGGGCCGAACATCCACTTGTGGGTGCCGGCAACGAAGAAATCGCAGTTCAGGTCGGCGAAGGTGACATCTTCCACTCCCAGCCCGTGCACGCCATCGACGCAGTAGAGAATTCGCTCCTGCTCATCGCGATTACGGTTGTGCTGGTCCACCAGCTTGCCGATCTCACCGATCGGCAGTTTCACGCCGCTACCCGACTGCACCCAGGTCATGCCCAGTACCCGGGTATTGGCGCGGATGTTGCGGTCGATATTGCCCAGCACTTCGTCGGTGGACAGGCGCTGGGGCGACTTGAACAGCTCGATGGTGCGCACCTGGGTGCCGTCGCGCTGGGTGCGGTATTTCAGAGCGTTGCGGGTCGAGTAGTGCTCGTGGACCGTGGTCAGGATCTCCTGCCCGGGGCGCACGTGAATACCGCCATACATCAGCGCCAGGCCTTCGGTAGTGCTGCCGGTCAGGGCCACCTGGGCGGGCTTGATCTGCAGGTAGCGGCCGACGCTTTCGCGCACCTGGGCCTCGCGCTGCCAGGTGTACTGGGTGTCATAGTCCATGGCCATGGCCGGGTTGCGATCGAGTACGGCGCGGTATTTTTCTATGGCTTCGCGCACGGGCCTTGGGTGCGAGGTGATAAGGAAATTGGCCAGGTGCACGTAGTCCGGGTCCAGGTCGAACAGCTGGCGCAGTTGGCTCCAGGTTGTGCTGCTGGCGGCGGCGGTGGCGGGTGCGGCAGTGCCGGCCCGGGCCTGGCCGATGGCAAGGTTGCCCAGGGGCAGGGCGACGGCCAACAGGCCGGCTTGTTTGAGGAAGGTCCGACGATAGGTCACAGGAAGGCTCGTGGTCATGGGTTAGCCGGCGATGGCGGGGGCAGGGTTGGGTTTTGCAGGCTTGGCCAGTTTCTGCACCTGTTCCCAGACGCGCAGATAGTTCTCGCCCCACAGCTTGGCGATCTCGATATCGCTGTAGCCGCGCTGGATCAGCTCGGCGGTGACGTTGCGGTTGTCCGCCACGCTCATCCAGCCCAAGACGCCGCCGCCCTCGTTGAAGTCCGAGCTGATGCCGACGTGGTCGATGCCGACTTTCTTCACCGTGTAGTCGATGGCGTCGACGAAGTCCTTGAGGCTGGCCTTGGGCTCTTCATCGAGGATCCCGTACAGGGAGCTGGCGTATTCACCAAAGCGCTGTTCCGGCCAGATGGTGATCACCGCGTCGCCGGGCATCAGGGCGTTTTCCAGGCCTTGCAACGGCCCCAGGTCGAAGCGTTGGCGCAGGGCATTGAGCTTGTCCAGGGTCGGTTGGCTGAGGGGCCGCAGGTAGGTGGAAAACCCCACCACCTGAATCACCCCGCCGGTGGCTTTGATCTGTTGCATTTCCCGGTCGCTGAGGTTACGCGGGATATCCACCAGCGCCCTTGGGGCGGAGTGGGACGCCACCAGCGGCGCCCGGGTCAGGCTGGCGACATCGTCCAGGGCCTTGCTCGACATCTGCGAGACATCGATCACCACCCCTAGGTCGTTGAGGCGCTGCACGGCCTGCTTGCCGATCGGTGAGAGGCCGCCGAGGGCGTCCCGGGTGTCGTTGAAGAAGGGCAGCGGACGCGACGAGTCGGCCCAGTCGTTGTTGCCGACATAGCTGAAGCCGAACAGGCGCATGCCCCGGGCGGCCCACTGGTCCAGCTGGTTCAGGTCGTCACCCATGGCGTAGGCGTTGAGCAGGCTGATCACCACCGCCACCTTGCCTTCGGAGGCGATGCGGCGCAGGTCGGCGGGGCTGTAGGCGATGGCGGTCTGGTTGGGGAAGTCGCGCACCATGCCCTGGATGATCCGGTAGCGCGTCTCGCGCTGGTGGCGGGCTTCCTCGACGAAGCCGGCGGTGGGGCGGTGCGGCGCATTGGCGCCGTTCCACATTTCCGGCCAGGCCAGGATGCTTAGGGCAGCGCCGGACAGGCGGCCGCGACCGGCCTTGACCAGGTCGAACTGGCGCGCGGTGTCCTTGTCCGCTTCGCTGCCTTCGGTGCCGAAATCCAGAGGCACAGTGATGTGGCTGTCGAAGGAGATGATCCGTTCCTGCAGGTCGTTGGCGTGCTTGACGATCTCGTTGGGGTAGGGCAGCCGGTCCTTCCAGTAGTAGTACCAGGCCGCGCCGGCACCTACGCCAAGGGTGGCGACGATAAGTATCAGCAGGCTCAGATAGAGGGTTTTCGTACCAGATATTTTGATCATTGCTATCCCAGTCGCAGGCGGGCTGATGACGGGATCGGGCCCTTGGGCTCAGTGCTGCCGGGTCCGACCTGTTGTGCACATCTATCCGCGATAAACGAGCTGGGCGCGGGCAAATTTAGCGTTGCGCCAATCGCTGCCCGGTAAATTTCCCTGCAAATCCAACGTTCTAGCTAGATGCGTGACGCGCCACTGGATAAAGGTAGAGCGATGAGGTTTTCGAGAAGAGGATTTTTGACCGGTCTGGCGGTGACAGGAGCGGCTATCCCTGTGGCGTTCTACACCCAGAAGGCGTTGCAGCGTCAGGATGCCCGCCTCAAGGAAGAGCAGGCCATCACCCCGGGGGAAGCCACGCTGGAGGTGGCCCAGGACCCAGGCGTGCGCCTGGCCGATCACCTGCGGGGCATCTGGGATATCGAGTTCCTTGACGCCAACGGACCGCAATCCCTGCCTCGTAAAGGCTGTGAGTTGCTGCTGGATGCCGGCCCCGCCGGGCGCGGCTTGCGCGGTGTCCTGGGACGCGCGCAGAGCCTGCGAGGTGATGGCTCGGCGGAGTTCCTGGTGCAGGGCGACCTGGCGTCGGTGGATGCCGCCAAGCTGCGCTGGCGTCTGTTTGCCGGTGGCCGGATAGCCGGTGCCCCCAGCCATGAGTGCCAGGTGGTGCTCGACGAGGTCTGGGCCAGTTGGGGCAATGCCGGTAGCGGCACCCTCAGTGGCAGCCTGCAGTCGTTGCAGGCGTCGCCGCTGGCGCCGGTATCCGCGGCGCGTTTTGTCGCGCGCAAGCGAGCCTTTCCGGCCGCCCGGGACCAGAGCGGGCTGAGCCCGGCCTTGCTGGCGTGGCTGGTATCGCCGCAGCACCGCCTGTTCCACCAACTCTGGCACGCCTCGCGGGACCGCTGGCATTCCCTGCCCAAGGACAAGCGCAACAGCCTGCGCGGGCTCGGCTGGCAGCCGGGGCCGGTCAAGCATGAGCGTGACGCCCGGGGGCGGCGCAAGCATCGCAATGCCTCGGGCGTCGACTTTCTGTTCATGCACCGGCACATGCTGCTGCATGCCCGCTCATTGCAGCCGGACCTAGTGTCCTGGCCGCAACTGCCGTTGCCTTGCGCCCGCCTGGAGCATGATCGGCAGGCCTTTATCCGCTATTACGAAAACCATGACGGCTGTTCGGTGCCGCCGGCCTGGGTGGCGGACGACGATGAAGAGTTCACCCAATGGCTGCACGGGCTGAAAAGCGATGCGGCGTTCTACGGCAACTTCCAGGTATGGGAATCGCAGTACCAGGACCCGGAGTACCTCAGTCGCATGACCCTTGGCCAGTTTGGCTCGGAGATCGAGTTGGGCATGCACGACTGGCTGCACATGCGCTGGGCCGATGTCGCCCGTGATCCTGCCAATGGCATGCCGGTGATGCAGGCGCGCGTGTCCTCGGATTTCGCCGGGCGCTGGTACCAGCCCGAGAACGACTTTCTCGGCGATCCCTTCTCGTCCCACGTGCATCCCATGTTCTGGAAGTTCCATGGCTGGATCGATGACCGGATCGACGACTGGTTCCGCGCCCATGAACGCTATCACCCCGGCGAAGTGCTGCGCCGCGAGGTCAATGGCGTGCCCTGGTTCGCCCCTGGGCGCTGGGTCGAGATCGACGACCCGTGGCTGGGGGCCTCGACCCATGGCTGCGGCCCCTTGGGCAATGCCCCGGGGGACATGTCCCTGGAGATGGATCAGGAGGTCATGAAGCTGGCCCTGCGCATCGCCCTGAGCCGCGACGAAGAGGTGCCTGAGCTGCTCAAGCGGGCGCCGCGTCGGCCCTGGTATGCCCAGCACTTGAAGCTGTGAGGCGGGGGATTCAGTTGCTCAGGGCCACTTCGGCGAGAAAGCTCAAGAGTCCGCTGTATCGGCTGGCCTGCCATTGCCCGGTGCTGTGGTCGAATAACTCGACCGGCGCCAGGCATTGTCGGTTCTCGATCCTGAACCCGTAGAAGTCACCGCAGCCGTTCTCTGAAAACAGCAGGTGATCCTTGGCGATGGTCGGGTGCGCCCGGTTGATCTCGACCAGATGGAAATCACTGCTGCTGTCCAGCGAGTAGAGCGTGCTCAGGGCAAAGTAGCCGCCACCGTACTCCCTGAGGAACCAGGTGTGATCGGCCGGCAGTTGCAGCCCCAAGGCCTGCTGCGCCTCCAGGATCTGGGCTTGGCTGGCAGGGCGGTCCGACGGCAGTTCGAACCAGATCGGATGGCTGCGCTTGCGTTCGTCCAGCAGTTGCTTGAAGTCCTCGACGTTCATTTTTTGCGCCTTGTGCAGTCAGTCGTCCGTCAGGATGGACCAGGCGCCGTGTTGCTCCAGTAAGTCCTGCAGCGCCTCCAGCTCTGCGGCGGGCGGCGGCTGGCCGGTCACGGCGGCGTGGAGGTCGTTGAGAATGAGGTCTGCGTCCCTGTGGGTGAGCTGCGCCATCAGCTGTGCCAGATTGCGGTCGCACCAGTGCGGGTACAGCAGCACCAGAAGACGCTTGTAGTCGCGGCTGTCGAGCCCGTTGGGGTAGACCTTGCGCAGTAGGGTCAGCAGGCCTGCCAGTGGCTCGTGCGGCGCTTTTTCGAGGGGCATGGGCTCTGTTCGCGGTGGGGCGGGAGGGGATTCTAAGCGATTGCACGCTCGGCCGCTGCGCTGGGCGCGGGAGGGGCCGGGCTGGCCACTCCCGCCTTGTCATTGGCTCCAGCCGCCCCCCAGGGCCTTGTACAGGGCGATGCTCGATTGCAGCCGTGACAGCCGCAGTTGCACGTTCTGGTCCTGGGCGGTGTACAGGGTGCGTTGGGTTTCCAGCACGGTCAGCAGGTCTTCGGCGCCGGCCTGATAGCGGCTCTGGGCGATCTCGAAGGCGCGCTGCGCCTGATTCAGCTCTTCGCTCTGCCACTGGCGCTGCTGGTCCAGGCCGCGAATGCTGTTGAGGGCTTTTTCCACATCGGCAAAACCATTGATGATCGCCCCGCGATAGTTCTCCAGCAGCTCTTCCTGGCGCGCCGTGGCCTTGTCCCGTTCGGCGCTCAGGCGCCCGGCGTTGAAGATCGGCGCCATCAGTCCGGAGGTGAGGCTGTAGAAGGGGTTGCGCAACACGTTGCCCAGCTTGTCGGCATCCGAGCCCAGGTTGGCGGTCAGGGTCAGGGTCGGCAGCATCGCCGCCCGCGCCACGCTGACGTCGGCCTGGGCCGCTGCCAGCCGGGCCTCGGCAGCGGCGATATCGGGGCGGCGGGTCAGCAGCTCGCTGGGCACTCCGGCGTCGATGGTCGGCCAGTTCAATTGGGCAAAAGGCTGGTCGCTCAGGGTCAGGCTCTGCACCGGCCGACCCAGCAGGGTGGCGAGGGTGATCAGCGCCTCTTCGGCCTGTTGTTGCACCAGGGGCAGTTGGCGTTGCTGGGCGGCCACCAGGCTTTTCTGCTGGGCCAGTTCCAGGGCGGTGGCCGAGCCGGCGTCGTAGCGGGTCTGCACCAGTTGCAGCACGTTCTGCGCATTGGCCAGGTTGAGTTCGGCGATGCGCAGTTGTTCGCGCAGGGACAGGACCTGGGCATAGCTGTTGGCCACGCCGCTGAGCAGGGTCACTTCCACGGTGGCCTGGTCGAACTCGCTGGCCTGGAGCCCCAGTAGAGCGCTGTCATGGGCGGCGCGGCGGCCGCCCCAGAAGTCGACTTCATAGCTGGCGCTCAGGCCTGTGTCGAAAGCGTCCACGGTCTTGCTGGTGCTCGTGGAATCGAGCTGGCTGGCGTTGTTGCCTCGCAACTGTTTTCGGTGGCTGGTGTTGAAGGAGCCGGTGACGCTGGGCAGCAATGGCGCACCGGCCACGATGGCACTGGCCTGGGCCTGGCGGACCCGGGCCATGGCGGCCGCCAGGTCGTGGCTGCCGGCCCGGGCTTGGCTGATCAGGCGGTCGAGCTCCGAGCTGCCGAAACGGCTCCACCAACGCAGGTCTTGCTGCCGCTCGCCCTGGCTGGCGGGCGAGTGCCAGGCCGCCGGTGCTTGCAGCCCGCTGTCCGGGCGCGGTGCCGGGCTGCTGCAGGCCGCCAGCAAGAGGCTGGCGGCCAGGAGGGTCAGGTGCACTTTCATAGATCGATCATTCACTGGTAAGGGCCGTGACCGGGTCGAGCCGGGCAGCGTTGCGGGCCGGCATGAAGCCGAAGATGACGCCGGTGATCAGGGCGCAGCCGAAGGCCCCGAGAACGGCGACCAGGGAGAAGGCGACCGCCACTTCACTGAGGATCAGCACGCCACCGATCAGCAGGGCCAGGGCGATGCCGGTCAGGCCGCCGACCACCGAGAGCATCACCGCCTCGGTGAGGAACTGGCGCAGGATGTCGCTCTGGCGAGCGCCGGTGGCCATGCGGATGCCGATCTCCCGGGTGCGTTCGCGCACGGTCATGAGCATGATGTTCATCACCCCGATACCGCCCACCAGCAGCGAGATCGCGGCAATGGCGCCAAGCATCAGCGACAGGGTGTTCTGGGTCCGGGCCTCGGCCTGGATCATCGCGGCGTTGTTGGTCAGTTCGAAGTCACGCTTGCCGCCGTGCATGCGCAGCATCAGTTCATCAATCTCCTGTTCGGTCTGTTTGACCCGACTGGCATCGGCGGCGGCAATCGCTACGTACTGTGGGTTGTGGTCGCCGAACAGGCGGATGCTGGCGGCGGAGTAGGGCACCGCGATGCGGTCGTCACTGTCGCTGTCGCCGGAGCTGGCGCCTTTTTCCGAGAGCACGCCGACTACCTGGAACGGCACGTTCTCGATGAGGATGTACTGGCCGATGGGGTTGGCCACGTCCTTGAGCAGTTTCTCCCGAACCTTATGGCCGATCACCGCCACCGCGGCCGCCGAGCGTTCGTCGGCTTCGCTGAAGTAGCTGCCCTGGGCCACGGGCCAGTTGAAGATTTCCGGGAAGTTGGTGTCGTTGCCGCCCACGTAGCTCATGTAGTCGGCGTTGCCGAAGCGCACCCCGGCCTTGGCGCCGTTGACCGGCATGATCCGTTTTACCTGGGGCAGGTTGGCCAGGGCGGCGACGTCATCCAGGGTGACGATGCCTTCCGGGGTCCGTGGGTTGGGCGAGTAGCCGCTCAGGTAAATGATGTTCGACCCGAACGCCCCCATCTGCGCCATCACCTGGCGCTTGCTGCCTTCACCCACGGCCAGCATCACCACCACCGAGGCTACGCCGATGACGATCCCCAGCAGGGTCAGGGCGGTGCGGAAGCGGTTGATCCACATCACTCGCCAGGCGGCCTGCACCGCATCCAGCAGTTCGCCTTTCCAGGCGCCGCTGGCGTCGCCGCCGTCGGCCAGGCGCTGGCGCAGGTCCACCGCTTGCAGGGCGCCGGGGTTGCTGCTGGTCTGTACCGACGGCTCCTGCTGGGCGGTGTCGCTGATGATTTCGCCGTCGCGGATTTCGATGATGCGCTTGGCCCGGGCCGCCACTTCGCGGTCGTGGGTGATGAGGATCACCACGTGACCCTGGCCGGCCAGTTCGTCCAGCAGGGTCATGACTTCGGCGCCGCTGTGGCTGTCCAGGGCGCCGGTGGGTTCGTCGGCGAGGATGATGTGCCCACCGTTCATCAGTGCGCGGGCGATGGACACCCGTTGCTGCTGGCCGCCGGACAATTGGTGCGGGCGGTTGCCGCTGCGGCTGGCCAGGCCCAGGCGCTGCAGCAGGGCGGCGGCGCGGGCGTGGCGTGCGGCGCCCGGGGTGCCGGCATAGATGGCCGGCATCTCGACGTTTTCCTGGGCTGAGGCCGAGGGGATCAGGTGGTAGCCCTGGAACACGAAGCCAAAGGCTTCGCGGCGCAGCCAGGCCAGTTCGTCGCTGTCGAGCTGGGCGACGTTCTCCCCGGCAAACAGGTACTCGCCGGAGGTGGGGCGGTCCAGGCAGCCGAGGATGTTCATCAGGGTCGATTTGCCGGAGCCCGAGGCGCCGACGATGGCGACGAATTCCCCGGCGTGGATCGACAGGTCGATGCCGCGCAGCACGTCGACTTGCGGGCTGTCGCCGCCACCGTAGGATTTGCGGATGTCTCTGAGGTCGATCAGCGGCGTCTGCATTCAACCCCCGCTGCTGTTGGTCGGGCCGATCAGCAGGTGCTCGCCCTCGCTCAGGCCATCCAGGACCTGGATGCGCAGGCGGTCGCTGATGCCGACCCGGACCTTGCGCGTCTCGATCGAGCCGTTCTTGGCCACCACCCGGGCAATCTGCCGGTCCGGCTCGCTGCTGCCCTGGAGGGCGGCGATGGGTGCGGTGAGGACGTTTTTTGCCTGGCTGGCGACGAAGAACACCTGGGTGGTCATTTCCGCCATCAGCGCGTTGTCGGCGTTGTCCACGTCCAGCAGCACGGTGTACAGCACCACCCGGCCGCTGCCGCTCTTGCTGGTGCTGGCGGGGCTGCCACCGCCCTGGCTGGTTTCGTTGAGCGGCTTGGGCGGGATCGGCAGGATCTGGCGCACGGTGCTGGTCCAGCGCCGGTTGCCGCCGCTCAAGGTGGTGAAGTAGGCCTGCATGCCGGGTTTGACGTGGCCGATGTCGGCCTCCGAGACTTCGGCCCAGACGGTCATCGGCGAGAGCTTGGCGATGCGCAGGATCAGCGGCGTCTGCTGCTGGGCGTTGAGGGTCTGGCCTTCGCGGGCGTCCACCGCCACCACGGTGCCGGACATCGGCGCGTAGATGCGCGTATAGCCCAGCTCGGCCTGGTCGCTGCGCAGGCTGGCCTGGGCCTGGCGGATCTGTGCCTTGTACATGTCGATCCGCGCCTGGGTAGCCTTGAGTTCGGCCTGGGCGGTCTGCACGTCTTCTTCGCGGGTGGCGCCGCCGGCCTTGAGGTTCTGCTGGCGCTGGTATTTCTGTCGGGCCAACTGGTTCTGCGCGTATTGCTCCTGCAACTGCGCCTGCAGGTTCTCGATGGAAAAACGGCTGGCGTCGAGCTTGGCCTGCTGGGTGGCGGGGTCGATCTCCACCAGCAACTGGCCTTCCTTGACCGTGTCGCCGGCTTCGACGTGGATCTTGCGGATCTGCCCGGAGGCCTGGGCGCCGACATCCACATAGCGCCTGGGTTGCAGGGTGCCCAGGGCGGTGACGCTGCTCTCTATGTCGCCCCGGCTGACTTGCACCGTGGCGAGCTGGTCGCGTCCGGGGGGGATGAAGCTCCAGGCGCTGATGGCGACAACGGGAATCAAGCACAGCGCTGCCAGCAGGGCGCGCCGGGTATGTCGGGGACGTTTCATGCAGGGTTCCGGCCAGGGGGAAATCGGCCCGTCACAGCAGCCGGCCGCGGGGCTGGCGGCCACCGCGGGAACGGCGAAGACGGGGAGCTGTCAGGTAAACGAGCGGCCACAGGGTGAATTTAACTGCCGACACATGGAGTTACAGCTGTCTCAAGGCGGATAAATGAACCGCTGTGGCGCTGCGCCACTTTAAATCTATATGAGAATTACTATAAATTACGCCGCTGCTAAACAGCCATCACGAATCACCCGGTGCAAGCGGCCATTGCCGGCCTTGTTCAAGGACAGAATCGCCCCTGCGGGCGGTCGGGAGCCCTGTTGGAAAACTACTATCGCGAGCTGATGTGCTTCCTCAACGCCAAGCTGGGCAATCGCCAGGTGGCCGAGGACGTGGTGCACGACGCTTATGTGCGGGTCCTGGAGCGCTCCAGCGATACGCCCATCGAGCAGCCGCGGGCGTTTCTCTATCGCACGGCGCTGAACCTGGTGATCGACGGCCATCGGCGCAATGCCCTGCGCCAGTCCGAGCCCCTGGAAGTGCTGGACAGCGAGGAGCGCTATTTCAACCCTTCACCGCAGACCAGCCTCGACCACGGCCAGCGCCTGGAGATGCTGCAGCGAGCCCTGGCGGAACTGCCGCGGCTGTGTCGCGAGAGTTTTCTGTTGCGCAAGCTCGAAGGCTTGTCCCATCCGCAGATCGCCGAGCAGTTGGGGATTTCCCGCAGTCTGGTGGAGAAGCACATCGTCAATGCCATGAAGCATTGCCGGGTGCGGTTGCGGCAGTGGGATGGCCATTGAGGCGTTGCCGCTGAGACGCATTTAGTTAAATTTTTTTTCATTGTCCTCGTCCCTACTCAACAGACGATCCGCTGTCCTGCATGGGCCAGTCGGGTCACCGTGACACTTTATCTCCCGCGTTGAGGCGGTTTATCCAGAGGACACTGGAAATGACACAGGCAATTGCATCGGCCCACGTTCATGATTTGATCGGTATCGGTTTCGGCCCCTCGAACCTGGCGCTGGCCATTGCGCTGGAAGAGCGCGGGCAGGAGCACGGTCCGCTGGATGCGCTGTTTCTCGACAAGCAGGCGGACTATCGCTGGCATGGCAACACCCTGGTGACCCAGAGCGAACTGCAGATTTCCTTCCTCAAGGACCTGGTGACCCTGCGCAATCCCACCAGCCCCTATTCCTTCGTCAACTACCTCAAGCATCACGGGCGCCTGGTGGACTTCATCAACCTGGGCACCTTCTATCCGTGCCGCATGGAGTTCAACGACTACCTGCGCTGGGTCGCCGGCCACTTCCAGGAGCACAGTCGCTACGGTGAAGAGGTGCTGGCCATCGAGCCGGTGTTGCACAACCAGCAGGTCGAGGCGTTGCGGGTGATCTCCCGGGATGCCCAGGGCGCCGAGCTGGTGCGCACCAGTCGTTCGGTAGTGGTCAGCGCCGGCGGCACGGCGCGGGTTCCAGAAACCTTCAAGGGGCTCAAGGACGATGCCCGGGTGTTCCACCATTCCCAGTATCTGCAGCGCATGGCCAGCCAGCCCTGTGTCAATGGCCAGCCGATGAGCATCGCGATCATTGGCGGTGGGCAGAGCGCGGCGGAAGCCTTCATCGACCTCAATGACAGTTTTCCCTCGGCGCAGGCCGACATCATCATGCGTGGCTCGGCCCTCAAGCCGGCGGATGACAGTCCGTTCGTCAACGAAGTGTTCGCCCCGGCCTTCACCGACCTGGTATTCCAGCAGACCCGCGACGAGCGCGAGCGTCTGGTCAGCGAGTACCACAACACCAATTACTCGGTGGTGGACATCGACCTGATCGAGCGCATCTACGGCATTTTCTACCGGCAGAAAGTCTCCGGCGTTGCGCGCCACAGCTTGCGCACCATGACCACGGTGGAGAAGGCCACGGCCACGGACCTGGGCATCGAGCTGATCCTGCGCAACAACGCCACCGGCGAGCGCGAAGTGCGGCATTACGATGCCGTGGTCCTGGCGACCGGCTACGAGCGGCAGATGCATCGCCAACTGCTGGCACCGCTGCAGGAATACCTGGGCGACTTCGAAGTGGACCGCAACTATCGACTGATCACCGACGAACGCTGCCAGGCCGGCATCTATATGCAGGGCTTTAGCCAGGCCAGCCACGGCCTGAGCGATACCCTGCTGTCGGTGCTGCCGATCCGTGCACAGGAGATCGCCGACTCGCTGTACGAACACGGCAAGAGCCGCGGCCACAGCCGTTCGCTACGGGACATGCTGCTGGCTACCGCCAGCTGATGGCGCGCCACTGCCGCCGCGTTGCGGCAGTGGCGGCCGCGGTCACAAAAACGTCATTTTCTGCCTGTTCCTGAACCTTGGCTGAAGAACTTTTCAATTCCCCGGGCCAGGGTTTTTCCCCGGTTTACTCTGCATAGGGCGCGGCGTAAGCTGCGCGCGTTTTCAACCATTGGAGGCCCAGTGTGGGTACTTGTTCGAGTGACAGGAGTCGGCCGGTCTTGAGTGCCGGCGCAGTCCCGGCAAGATAGCGCGCAGCCTTTTTCCTGCCGCTGTCTCGCCGTACAGCGAGAAGCGGCATCCCGATTGCGGTCCCTTTGTGGCTCGCTTCCCGACGTCCCTTCCTGATGACTCTGTTTTGCCCCGGCCCGGCCTTGCGCCGCAGGGTGGTGGCATCGACGCGTGGGTCCTGCGACCTGCGGGCCAGCTGTGCGTGGATGCTCGAAGCGCTCCGCCAGGTCAGGCCGTACCTGCCTGTGGTTGTCCTGTGTCGTCCTTGCGGGGGAGCCGTCATGGGTTACATCAGCCAGCGTCAACATCGCCAGCAACATCGTCCTTCACTCTCGGTGCGATTGCCCCGGGCGTGAGCCCTGTCCCGTGCCTTTGCCTACTACCCTGACTGTTCAGTTGCATCACTGACGCCCCCGTGCCGCTGGCCGGACGTCTGTGCAGGAGTCATCACCATGAAGCTCAGCCTGTTGAAAGAATTTTTCGCCGGATTTCTCCGTACCCGGCACTTTTCCCGGCATTTTCGCCGCCTGGCGCTGCTCGACAGTATCCGCGACGCCAGCGTCAGCCGCGAGGTGCCGCCGACCCTGGGGCAGACCCTGGTGGCCGCGGCCAACAGCGACGCCGCGCAACTGCTGGACCAGCTTGGCAGCCACACCGATGGCCTGAGCACCGAGGAGGCCGAAGCCCAGCGTGAGCGCTATGGCCTCAACGAGGTGGAGCACGAGCAGGCGCTGCCCTGGTGGACCCACCTGTGGCACTGCTACAAGAACCCCTTCAACCTGCTGCTGACCCTGCTGGCGGTGATCTCCTGGCTGACCGAGGACATGAAGGCGGCCACGGTGATTTTCTCCATGGTGGTGCTCTCGACCCTGCTGCGCTTCTGGCAGGAGGCGAAGTCGAACAAGGCCGCCGATGCCCTCAAGGCCATGGTCAGCAACACCGCCACGGTGATGCGTCCCGGTTCGGCGCCCCAGGCGGCGCCGATGCTCGGGCGTTTGCTGGGGGCCGCTGCCGAGGCCACGGGGGCCCAGCGCATCGAATTGCCGATCAAGCAACTGGTGCCCGGCGACCTGATCGTGCTCTCGGCCGGCGACATGATTCCCGCCGACTGCCGGGTGCTCAGCGCCAAGGACCTGTTCGTCAGCCAGGCGGCGATGACCGGTGAATCCATGCCGGTGGAGAAGTTCCCGCGCCAGCAGGACGCCGACACCAGCAATCCCCTGGATCTGGACAACATCCTGTTCATGGGCACCAACGTAGTCTCGGGCTCGGCCACCGCGGTGATCCTGACCACCGGCAACAGCACCTATTTCGGTGCCCTGGCCCTGCGGGTCAGCGCCACCGACCGCGCCCCGACTTCGTTCCAGAACGGGGTCAACAAGGTCAGCTGGCTGCTGATCCGCTTCATGTTCGTCATGGCGCCGCTGGTGCTGTTCATCAACGGCTTCACCAAGGGCGACTGGATGGAGGCGCTGCTGTTCGCGCTGTCGATCGCCGTCGGCCTGACCCCGGAAATGCTGCCGATGATCGTCACCTCGACCCTGGCCAAGGGCGCGGTGTTCCTCTCGCGCAAGAAGGTCATCGTCAAGCGCCTGGACGCGATCCAGAACTTCGGCGCCATGGACGTGCTGTGCACCGACAAGACCGGCACCCTGACCCAGGACAAGATCTTCCTCTCGCGGCACGTGGACGTCTGGGGCGAGGACTCCGACGACGTGCTGGAAATGGCCTACCTCAACAGCTACTACCAGACCGGGCTGAAGAACCTGCTGGACGTGGCGGTGCTGGAGCACGTCGAGGTGCACCGCGAGCTCAAGGTTGCGACGGCGTTCCAGAAGGTCGATGAAATTCCCTTCGACTTCACCCGGCGGCGCATGTCGGTGGTGGTGGCGGAACAGGATCGGCCGCACCTGCTGATCTGCAAGGGGGCGGTGGAAGAAGTGCTGGCGGTATGCCGCAACGTGCGTCATGGCGAGGCTGAGGAAGCCTTGACCGACAGCCTGCTGGCGCGGATTCGCCAGGTTACCGCCGACCTCAACGAGGAGGGCCTGCGGGTGGTGGCGGTGGCGGCCCGGCCAATGCTCGAAGGGCGCGACACCTACAGCCTGGCGGACGAGCGCGAGCTGACCCTGATCGGCTACGTGGCGTTCCTCGATCCGCCCAAGGAAAGCACCGCACCGGCCCTCAAGGCCCTGGCCGAGCATGGCGTGGCGGTCAAGGTGCTGACCGGCGACAACGAGCTGGTGACGGCCAAGATCTGCCGTGAAGTGGGCCTGGAGCAGCAGGGCCTGCTGATGGGCAACGACATCGAGCGCATGAGCGACGAGCAACTGGCCAAGGCGGTGGAAACCACCAACGTCTTCGCCAAGCTGACCCCGACCCACAAGGAGCGGATTGTCCGCCTGCTCAAGGCCAACGGCCACGTGGTGGGTTTCATGGGCGACGGGATCAACGACGCGCCGGCGTTGCGCACCGCCGACATCGGCATTTCGGTGGACAGCGCGGTGGACATCGCCAAGGAAGCGGCGGACATCATCCTGCTGGAAAAGAGCCTGATGGTACTGGAAGAGGGCGTGCTGGAAGGGCGCCGCACCTTCGCCAACATGCTCAAGTACATCAAGATGACCGCCAGCTCGAACTTCGGCAACGTGTTCTCGGTGCTGGTGGCCAGCGCCTTCATCCCGTTCCTGCCGATGCTGCCCATGCACCTGCTGGTACAGAACCTGCTCTATGACATTTCGCAGATCGCCATCCCTTTCGACAACGTCGACGAGGACATGCTCAAGCAACCCCAGCGCTGGCAGCCGGCGGATGTCGGGCGCTTCATGGTGTTCTTCGGGCCGATCAGCTCGATCTTCGACATCACCACCTTTGCCTTGATGTGGTACGTGTTCGACGCCAACACCCCGGACCACCAGACCCTGTTCCAGTCCGGCTGGTTCGTGGTTGGGCTGCTGACCCAGACCCTGATCGTGCACATGATCCGCACGCCGAAGATTCCGTTCCTGCAGAGCCGCGCGGCCACGCCGTTGCTGGTGATGACCGGGATCATCATGGCGGTGGGGATCTTCCTGCCGATGGGCCCTTTGGCGCACTACTTCAAGCTACAGGCGCTGCCGTCGCTGTACTTCGTGTTTCTGCCGTTGATCCTGCTGGCCTACATGATCCTGACCCAGGCGGTGAAGGGCTTCTACGTGCGCCGCTTCGGCTGGCAATAGCGGAGTAGTGGCAAGCTTTGAGCGGCAAGCGGCAAGCGGCAAGCGGCAAGTTTCGAGTGTGCGGCGTATTGCTTGTAACTTGCTGCTTGTAGCTTGCCGCTAGTCACCAAGAGGATCTTTTCCATGCAGGCCCTGCACAACATCAACCTGGATTCGCTGATCGACACCCTGGTCAGCCTCAGCGCGGCCTTCATCCTCGGTGGCCTGATCGGTTTCGAACGCCAGTACCGGCAGCGCACTGCGGGCTTGCGCACCAATGTGCTGGTGGCGGTGGGCGCGGCGATTTTCGTCGACATGGCCAACCGCCTGGGGGGAGCCGACGGCGCGGTGCGGGTGGTGGCTTACGTAGTGTCGGGCATCGGCTTTCTCGGGGCCGGGGTGATCATGCGCGAGGAGGGCAACGTCCGCGGTCTGAACACCGCCGCCACCCTCTGGGCTTCGGCGGCGGTGGGGGCCTGCGCCGGTGCCGACCTGATCCTCGAAGCGTTGCTGGGCACCCTGTTCGTGCTGGCCGCCAATACCCTGCTGCGGCCCATCGTCAACAACATCAACCGCCAGCCGCTGGACGTGATCTCCGCCGAGGTCACCAACATCGTCTATGTGATTGCCCAGCGTTCGAAGCAGAAGGCGGTGTTCGCCCTGCTGGAAGCCGAGCTGGAACGCAGCAACTACCCGGCCAGCGATGTCGACGTGCACGCTTTTGGCAACGATGAAGTGGAGATTGAGGCGACCCTGGCCACCACCTCGGTGGACGGTGAGGAGCTGGATGCGCTGGTGGCGCGGCTGTCCACCTCGGCCCTGGTGCAGCAGGCGTTCTGGAGCCCGAGCACCACCGAGTGAGCGTGGCCCGCTGATGGCGATTGGGTGGTCTTGCTCGGTTCTCAGTGGGGCGTGCAGGTTTCCAGGAAAAGCCTTACATCAAAACAAGACTGTGCCCGTCTGCAAAAAAACGGGTGGCGATCTAAGGTAGTGGACGACTTTTTTCAGAGATGGCGAGCGGATCTGTGTGACAGCTGACTTGTCCGAAAAATATGGCGGCAAGCGCATTCTGGGTGTGGTTTTCAGATTAATCCTAGAGAAAACCCTCCGACACTTCCTTAGCCTTCCACCGATCTAGGAGGAAAGGCCGGCAGTCGCCGGTCGTAGTCTCAAAAGCAGGATCCAGAAATGTCCAATAGAGCGCTGCGCATACTCATTGCCGATGATCAACATTTTCATCGGATGCAGATCGAACGAACCTTGAATCAACTCAATTACTACCGCATTGCCCCCGTGCACACACTGGAGGAGCTGCTTTCGCTGGTGGAGTACTCCTGCGATCCGTTTGATCTGCTGATCATCAACGGCACCCTGGCGACCCACAGCGGTTTCGATCTGCTGGACTTCTGCCTGGACAATCCCCAGCTCGGTCACGCCCTGATCTATGACAGCCAGCGCTTTCCACCCATCCCCAGCAGCCTGCGGCACCGGATCCAGGCCAGCCGCGCCGAGTTGCCGGACAGCGAGGCGATCCGGCGCCTGATGCAGCAGATCGATCCGCCGGTGTTCAGGAGCCCCAGGTCGGGCATTCAGTGGCTGCCGGAACTGCAGCACGGTGGCTGGCGCGCCAGCGCCAATTGATTGAATCGCGCTCTATGCAAAACGGCATCCCTAGGGATGCCGTTTTACGTTGCGCTGCGGGCAAGGCGTCGCTGATCGAGCCGGCGTCGGTTCAGGCCATGTCGCTGTGGCTGAATTCCTCGCCGAGAAAGTCGATCAGGCTGCGCACCGAAGGCAGCAGGCCGCGGCGCGACGGGAAGATCGCATGCACGATCCCGCAGCGCGGCGCCCAGCCGGGCACCAGTTCCTGCAGGCGTCCGGCGTCCAGGTCTTCACGGACCACCACCTTGGGCAGGTGGACGATACCGATGCCCGCCAGTACCGCATGCCGCAACGCCAGCAGATCGTCGGTGACCATCCGCGGCCGGTGGCGAATCAACGCCTCGGCGCCGTTGGGCCCCAGCAGTTGCCATTGGTAATCCCGTTGTGCCGCTCCCCAGTGCAGGCTGGGCAGGCCGCTGAGATCGGCCGGTGTCGTCGGGCTCGGCAGACGCTGGAGAAAATCCGGATGCCCCACCAGGCACTGGGTGCTGTTGCCCAGTACCTTCATCACCAGGTCGGTGTTTTCCAGGGGCGGGAAACGCACTCGCAGGGCAATGTCGAAACCTTCGTGGATCAAGTCGACCCGGCGGTTGGTGCTCTCGATGAACAGCTCCACCAGGGGGTACTTGAGCATGAAGCGGGTGAGCATCGGCCCGACCCAGGAATTGAGCAGGGCCGTGGGGCAGGCCACCCGCACCAGCCCCTGGGGTTCGGAGCGGTTGCGCTCAATGACTTCCGCCGCGCCCTCGGCTTCCACCCGCATGGCCAGGCAGCGCTGGTAGTACTCCTGGCCGATTTCGGTCAGCGAACAGTGGCGGCTGGTGCGTTGGATCAGGCGCACGCCCAGGCGCTCCTCCAACTGGGCGATCCGCCGGCTGAGCTTGGACTTGGGCATGTCCAGGGCCCGTCCGGCGGCGGCGAATCCGCGGTGCTCCACCACCTGGGTGAAGTAGTAGAGGGTGTTCAGGTCTTCCAAGATCGTTCTCCAGATAGAACGCTAAGGGCAATTTTCGCAGTCTAGCGCGGCAAAGGTGTGGGTTTTAAGGTGTGTCCATCAGAAAGTTCTGGAGGGCAACATGAAAAACATCATTGGCATCTACACCGCTCCCCGGCCCCATTGGGTCGGCGACGGCTTCCCGGTCCGCACCCTGTTTTCCTACGACAACCTGGGCCAGCACATCAGCCCGTTCCTGCTGCTGGATCATGCCGGGCCGGCGCAGTTCAGCCCTACCAGCGCTCGCCGTGGTGTCGGCGAGCACCCCCATCGCGGTTTCGAAACCGTGACCATCGTCTACGACGGTGAAGTGGAACACCGCGATTCCACCGGCAGCGGCGGCAAGATCGGTCCCGGCGACGTGCAGTGGATGACCGCGGCCTCGGGGATCCTCCACGAGGAGTTCCATTCCGCCGACTTCGCCCGGCGCGGCGGCAACCTGGAAATGGTCCAGTTGTGGGTCAACCTGCCGGCCAAGGACAAGCTCGCGGACCCCGGTTACCAGACCATCGTCGCGGCGGATATTGCGCAGATCCCGCTACCGGGCAATGCCGGCAGCCTGCGCCTGATCGCTGGCGAGTTCGACGGCCAGCGCGGCCCGGCCCGGACCTTCACCCCGATCGACGTCTGGGACATCCGCCTGCAAGCCGGCAAGCACCTGGAACTGCCCCTGCATTCGGGACGTAACACGGCCTTGGTAGTGTTGCGCGGCACCTTGCAGGTCAATGGCCGGGAGCGGGTTGAGCAAGGACAACTGGCGCTGCTGGAGCGCGACGGCGACCTGATCAGCCTGGAGGCCGGCAACGACGCCATTGTGCTGTTGCTCAGCGGCGAGCCCATCGACGAACCCATCGTCGGCCACGGCCCGTTCGTGATGAACAGCGAGGAGGAGATTCATCAGGCCTTCGTCGATTTTCAATCCGGACGCTTCGGCCGGATGGACGCAAACGGTCAATGACCGGCTGCGCTGGCGCGGCTGGCAACGCTAACTAGGCTTTGTCAGTTGCGCGCAACACCCCGACGCCCACCGTTACCCCGGTGGGGCGTGCCACGGGTTTCATTCAAGCCGGGTCTTCCGGCATCGATCATTAGCGAGGAGTTCACATGACCACTGCATACAAGCGTTTGGACAAGGATAACGCCGCCGTTCTGCTGGTAGACCACCAGGCCGGCCTGCTGTCGCTGGTCCGCGATATCGAGCCTGATCGTTTCAAGAACAACGTGCTGGCCCTGGCCGACCTGGCCAAGTACTTCAAGCTGCCGACCATCCTCACCACCAGTTTCGAAACCGGCCCCAACGGCCCGCTGGTGCCGGAGCTCAAGGCGCTGTTTCCCGAGGCGCCGTACATTGCCCGCCCTGGTCAGATCAATGCCTGGGACAACGAAGACTTCGTCAAGGCGATCAAGGCCACTGGCAAGAAGCAACTGATCATTGCCGGGGTGGTGACCGAGGTGTGCGTGGCGTTCCCGGCGCTCTCGGCCCTGGAGGAGGGGTTTGAAGTGTTCGTGGTCACCGACGCTTCCGGCACCTTCAATGCCCTGACCCGCGACTCGGCCTGGAACCGCATGTCCAATGCCGGCGCGCAACTGATGACCTGGTTCGGCCTGGCCTGCGAGCTGCATCGCGACTGGCGCAACGACGTCGAAGGCCTGGCGACCCTGTTCTCCAACCACATCCCGGACTACCGCAACCTGATGACCAGCTACAACACCCTGACCCAGGGCAAATAAGCGCCTGGCGCGGCGGATCGCAGCCCAGCCGGAGCCTGCGAAAACTAATCGGCGGTGAGGGCGTGCATGCCCTCACCGCCGGTTGTGCGTTGGCCATGCGCGGCACAGCCTGGCACTGGCGGCAGGCGCCGCGCCCTGGGCCTTTGCAGCTATACCTGCTCCTGTGCCTTTCGTGAGATCGTGCCGCCATTGTCCTGCTGGAGTTACCCGATGCTTGCCCCCTTTGCCGATCACTTGCTGTTGGCCGCGCTGGCGCTGTTGCTCTTGGATCTGGCCCTTTGGCACCTGATCGGCCGCCAGGGCGATCGCTGGAAGCTGGCGGTGCGGGTGCTGATCTTTTGCCTGTACAGCCTGATGCTGTTCAACCAGGGCCTGAGCCCGATGCAGACCGCGCCCTGGCCGGACGATGTACCGCTGCACCTGGCGGCCACCGGTTTGCAGATCGGTTGGTGGCTGTTTGGCGCGCGGACCCTGACGGTGCTGCTGGGCACCCTGATGATGCAGCGGGTCGGCCACACCGGGCGGCTGTTGCAGGACCTGATGGGCGCCCTGATCTTCCTGATCGCCATCATCGCCGCCCTGGCCTACGTGCTGGACCTGCCGGTCAAGGGCGTGCTGGCCACCTCCGGAGCCTTGGCGATCATCGTCGGCCTGGCCCTTCAAAGCACCCTCAGCGACCTGTTTTCCGGGCTGGTGCTCAATACCACCAAGCCCTACCAGATCGATGACTGGATCGCCATCGACGGCACCGAGGGCCGGGTGGTGGACATCGACTGGCGGGCGACCCGGCTGCAGACCTCCCAGGGCAGCATGGTGGTGATCCCCAACTCCCTGGCGTCCAAGGCCAAGATCACCAACTTCAGCCGCCCCAGCGATATCTATGGGTTGTCCATCAGCGTGCAGGTCAGCCCCCACGCTCGCCCGCAAAAGGTTATCGAGGCCCTGGAGCGGGCCATGCTCGGCTGCCGTTTCCTGCTTGCCACCCCGGCCCCCAGCGTGGCCCTGAAAAGCTCCGCCAGCAGCGGCGCGGAATACGAGATCAGCGGCTTCGTCGCCACCATGGGGCAGAAGCGCGAAGTGCGTAACCAGCTGTTCGACCTGGCCTTCCGTCATCTGCAGGCCAGCGGCATCAGCCTGCTGTCCAGCGACGAGCCGGTGCAGAACCAGGCGCTGTCCCGACCCCGGGCGCTGCTGGACGCCTCCAGCATCTTTTCCACCTTGCGCCAGGAAGAGAAGGACACCTTCAGCCAGAACATGCAGTTGCAGACCTTCCGTGCCGGCGAAGTCATCCTGCCGGCGGGGGCGGTCAGCGATCACCTGTTTATCATCGAATCCGGCGTGGTGTCGGTGACCATGCAGCGCGACGGCAAACCCTTTGAAGCCGGACGCATGGGCCCGGGCGAAGTGATCGGCGAAGCGGGCGTGGTGGCCGAACAGGCCACGGTCGCGCAGTTCTCGGCCAAGACCTTCTGCAGCCTGTACCGCATCGACAACGAGTTCCTCAAACCCTGCCTGGATGCCCGCCACGACATCGGCGACGCCATGAAGAACCTGCTGGATTTCCGCCAGCACATCGCCCAGAGCCTGGTTCAGGCACCGCCCGTGCCGGTGGCGAAAAAGGGCTTTCTGCAGTGGTTGCGCAGCCGCGCCTGAGGCGTCCCGGCGCGGTTTCTCATTTGAAGTAGGCCCGGGGCGTGGTCCCGGTCATGGCCTTGAAGAAGGCGATAAAGATGCTGTCACTGGCAAAGCCCAGTTCGAAGGCGGTGTAGCCGATGCTGCGGCCGGTGGCGAGCAGTTCGATGGCCCGCATCAGCCGCCATTGCTGACGCCACTGCTGGTAACCCAGGCCGGTTTCGCGTTGGAAGATGCGACCGATGGTGCGGCTGCTGGCGCCGACCCGGGTGGCCAGCACTTGCAGCTCCGGTGGCAGGCGTTGCAGGTCGTCCAGCAGCGGTTGCAGGCGTTTATCCCGGGGCAGGGGCAAGGACAGTGGCTGGTGCAGCGCGGCACCGATTTCTTCGAGGCACAGGCCCAGCAGGTGCGGGTAGCGGCCCTGGCTCCAGTCGCAATCGAACGCCGCCAGGGCCATGGGTTCCAGCACGGCGCGCAGCAGGGGACTGACATCGATCACCGCCACGTCCGCCGGCAGGCGCGGACTGAGTTCGACGCTGAAATACAGCGAGCGGTAATCCACGCTCTGCTGCATCTGCGCCCGGTGCTGCACGCCGCCGGGAATCCAGGCCGCCCGCGAGGGCGGCAGCAGGCACAGGCGGTCGGCCAGGGTGATCCGGGTGCAGCCCTGGCGGGTGTACAGCAGTTGCCCGCGTCGGTGCCGGTGCAGGCCGGAATCATGATCGCCGAGGGTGGCGGCAATGCCGATCACTGGCGCGCTGAAGGGGTCCGGGTCGAAGCGTGCCTGGGGATCGAGCCATGCCATCTTTGTCCGATTTCCACTGTTTGTTGGCGGGATTGCGATAATACGCCAGCCTCGCCTGCCTAGAATCGCCGGCATGTTTTTTTTGCCGAGTCCCGCCTGATGAACCGCCGTTCCCTATTGCCCCTGGCCATGGCCCTGCTGATGTTTCCGCAGATCGCCCAGACCCTCTACAGCCCGGCCTTGAACGATCTTGGCCGGGCCTTTGGCGTGGCCCCCGCACAGGCAGCCCAGAGCCTTTCGGTGTTTGTCCTGGGCTTTGCCCCGGGGGTGTTGCTGTGGGGCCGGGTGAGTGATCGTTGGGGCCGGCGCCCGGCCTTGCTCGGCGGTCTGGTGCTGTATGCCCTGGCGCTGGGGCTGGAGTTGCAGGTGCAGGGTTTCAGCGCGCTGTTGCTGTGCCAGGCCCTGGCGGCCCTGGGCGCGGCGGCGGGCTCGGTGGTGACCCAGACCCTGCTGCGCGACCTGTTTCGCGGCAGCGAACTGGTGCGGGTGTTTTCCCTGGTGGGCATGCTGCTGGCGGCGAGCCCGGCGATTGGCCTGTTCAGTGGCTCCGCCCTGGTGCACGCCTGGGGTTACCGCGGCGCCCTGGTCGGCTTGTTGCTGCTGGCCCTGGCCTTGCTCGGCTGGTGCGCCCGGGCCCTGCCGGAAACCCGTCCGCCGGCGCAGCCCCGGGTGCCCCTGGTCGCGACCCTGTGGCAAATGCTCGGCGATCCGGGCATATGGCGGTCGGCGCTGCTGGTGGCGCTGTTCAATATTGCGCTGCTCAGCTACTACAGCCTCGGGCCATTCCTGTTTCGCGATCTGGGGCAGGACGAGCAAGGGTTCGGCTACAGCGGCGTGGCCCTGGCCCTGGCTTCCGGGTTGGGCGCCTGGCTCAACCGCCGGCTGTTGGGCCGTGGCTGGAACAGTGCAACCCTGCTGCGGCTGGCGGCCCTGGCGGTGACCGTCGGCGGCCTCGGGGTGACGGCCTTGCAGCACAGCCTGTGGCTGGTGCTGCCGATGCTCGGGGTGGTGCTGGGCTTTGGCCTGGCGATCCCGAACATTCTCGGCTCGGCCCTGGCGGCCTACAGCGACCGGTTGGGCAGTGCCGGGGCCTGGTTCGGCCTGTTCTATTACCTGTTGATCGGTGCCGGGCTGCTGCTGGTGGGCTGGGGGCAGGCCCTGGGTCCGAGCCTTGCCCTGTGCGGTGTGGCGGCCTTGCTGCTGTGCCTGTGCGCGGGCCGTTGCCGATGAATCCGGGGTTTGCGACACACGGTCGCCCCGGATGCCGCGAAGGGACCATTGTTTGACCATGATCAAGCCGCTGCCCAGCGCATCCGCGCAGCCTGTCGGCTGATCCGTGCAATGGCGCACCCCCTTCCCGCAAATGGAGATCGGCAACATGGCCAAGATGAAAGCCGCGGTATTCGTGGAAAAGAACCGCATCGTCCTGGAAGACAAGGACATCCCCGAAATCGGCCCGCTGGACGCCCTGGTGCGCATCACCACCACCACGATCTGCGGCACCGACGTGCACATCCTGCGCGGTGAATACCCGGTGGCCAAGGGCCTGACCATCGGTCACGAGCCGGTGGGCGTGATCGAGCGCCTGGGCTCCCAGGTCCGCGGTTTCCATGAGGGCCAGCGGGTGATCGCCGGGGCCATCACCCCCAGCGGCCAGAGCTATGCCTGCCTGTGTGGCTGCGGCTCCCAGGACGGTCCGGACACCCGCCACGGCTTCCGTGCCACCGGCGGCTGGAAGTTCGGCAACACCATCGACGGTTGCCAGGCCGAATACGTGCGGGTGCCGGACGCCCTGGCCAACCTGTGCCCGATCCCCGACGGCCTGAGCGACGAAGCAGTGCTGATGTGCCCGGACATCATGTCCACCGGTTTCTCCGGGGCCGAGCGCGCCGAGGTCAATATCGGCGACAGCGTGGCGGTGTTCGCCCTGGGGCCCATCGGCCTGTGCGCGGTGGCCGGGGCCCGGCTCAAGGGCGCCACCACCATCATTGGCGTCGACACCGTGGCCGCGCGCCTGAGCGTGGCGCGCGGGCTGGGTGCGACCCACGTGGTGGACTTCAAGCAGGGCGACGTGGTCAAGCAGATCATGGACCTCACCGACGGTCGCGGGGTCGATGTGGCGATCGAGGCCCTGGGCACCCAGGGCACCTTCGAATCGGCGCTGCGGGTGCTGCGTCCGGGGGGCAAGCTGTCGAGCCTGGGGGTCTACTCCAGCGACCTGCGCATCCCCGTCGATGCCTACGCCGCCGGCCTCGGCGACCTGAGCATCCTCAGCACCCTGTGCCCCGGCGGCAAGGAGCGCATGCGCCGGCTGATGGCGGTGGTCGCCAGTGGCCAGGTCGACCTCAAGCCGCTGGTCACTCACCGCTTCAAGCTCGATGACATCGAAGCCGCCTATGAGCTGTTCGCCAGCCAGCGCGACGGCGTGATGAAGATCGCCATCACGCCATGACCCGCGCACCGGGTGGCCTTGATGCATATCAAGGCGCCCGGTCGCGCCTGCCTCGACACTCTGCTCATTACCGTCCAAGGAGGTTCACCATGAGCCAGTACCAGCGCCTGTTGCTGATTGCCGACCCCCAGCAGCACCAATCCCCCGCAGCCCGTCGCGCCGCCGCCCTGGCCCAGGCCAGTGGCGCCGCGCTGCATGCCCTGGTGTTCGTCGAACCGCCGGCGCGCACCTACCTGTGGGAAGAGCACCTGGAAGACAGCGAACGCCAGGCCTACCTGCAGCGCCATGAGCGCTGGTTGCAGGTGGAAGCCGAATGGATGCGCGAGCAGGGCGTTGAGGTCACCACCCAGGTGATCTGGAGCACCCAGGTGCTCAAGGACATGCTGGCCTACATCGACGAGTTCCAGCCCGACCTGCTGATCAAGGACGTGACCCTGGAGTCGG
The DNA here is from genome assembly GCF_003225665.1 of Pseudomonas sp. TKO26. NCBI lineage: Bacteria > Pseudomonadati > Pseudomonadota > Gammaproteobacteria > Pseudomonadales > Pseudomonadaceae > Pseudomonas > Pseudomonas sp. TKO26. The sequence continues at coordinate 65,870 of NZ_QKLN01000021.1, read as the reverse complement.
CCCTCAAGCGGGTCTTCGTCACCCCGCTGGACTGCCACCTGCTGCGCGAGGCGCCGGTGCCGGTGCACCTGGTCAACGACGCTCCGCACAAACTGCCCCGGCGCATCGTCGCCGCCGTCGACCCGGCCCAGTCCGACACCCAGATCAGCGGCCTCAACGGCCTGATCATCCGGGCCGCCAACGCCCTGGCCCTGCAATGCGATGCCCAACTGCACCTGCTGTATGCCTACGACCTGATGCCGATGCTCGATGGCGTGGCGCCAGTGGCGTCCACTGCCTGGAGCGTCAACTGCCTGGACGAGCTGCGCGAGTCCCTGCACAAGGAGTTCGAACGCCTGGGCGATGAGTACAACGTGCCCCAGGAATTTCGCCACTTCATCATGGGCCCGCCGGTGCCGGGCATCGCCCAGTTCGTCGACGAATACCTGGTGGACGTGGTGGTCATGGGCACCGTACACCGCACCGGCTTTGGCCGGCTGATCGGCAGCACCACCGAACGTGCCCTGTACTCGATGCCGGGCAGCGTCCTGGCGGTGAAAGGCGGTGGGGCCTCCTGAACAGGGGGAAGTAACTACGCCGATTCGCTTTCTTTTGTAAGGCAAATCCGAGAAACTGCCGGCCGCTTGAATGCGCCGGGTGAGCGGGCTAGGGTGCTGGAGCCATCGCCCAATCGATGGCTCGGATGTGCAAGTCCGGTCATGTCGGCGCATCGTTGTCAAAAGCAGTTTCCGGGTTTTCTTGCCCTTCGTTTCTGCGTTATGGCAGCCGTGCGTGGGAGACTTTCGAGTCTGCCGGGTTCCGATATGCCCGGTCTTGCACACCTGCGTACGGCTGCCACCTTATTCGTGTGCAAGCGAACGGTGGCGGCTCCCATGAGTTTCATATCGGAGTTTGACCATGAAAAAGATTGTCCCCGATCCACCCACGTCCTATCGCGACCCCGAACTCAAGGCCGCCAACGCCACCTTGCGCGTGGCTCTGGCCCGGCAACCGCAGGACCCCGCGCTGTTCCAGCGCAACACCCAAGCCAAAGCCGTTACCCCCGACTCGCTGTTCAGCGTGCGCGAAGGCGTCAGCGCCGAAGAGGCGCTGGTGCATGTGGCGTTGTTGCTCAAATGCGCCGAAGAGGTCTGCGATGAGATCACCCAGCAGGGCAGCGGCATCGAGCGCGGGCTGATCTGGTCCATGGTGCATTCGGTGGAGATGGCCCGGGCGGTGGTGGAGGCGTTGCTGGACGCCCGCCCGCGAGGCGCTCTGGAGCACGCGATATCGGAACAAACCGGCCGGTTGTAGGAGCCGGCTTGCCGGCGAAGAGGCCCGCAAGGCTTGCATCGCCTGGGCTGATGCCTTCGCTGGCAAGCCAGCTCCTACGGAGGGAGACACCGCTTCAGCGGCGGGCCGGCCGCAAGGTCGCCGTCGCGCTTGATCGGCCTGCATCGTCAACCCGCTGCAAAAACCAAGCGCCCGCACTTTAGTTCTGGTCCGATCCTCGGCCCTTCGGGCCTCGGTTATAAAGCTCGCCACAACCTCACCGCTGGCGGCTCCTTGCGTTTGGCTCGCCATGATTGGGTGATTTTCCAGTGCTTTTTTCACTGTTAATCTTGCCGCCATGACCCAAGCCCCCTCACATCGCCCTCACATTGCCTGGACGCTGTATTTCTGCGTGCTGTTCAACGTGTTTGTCTGCGGTCTGGGTCATGGACAGATGGCCGCGCTGGAAATCACCGGTGTAGGCGGGCAGTTCTGTCACGCCTTGGGCGAATCGGCATCGACCCTGGGTGAAGGCCCCAGCGACAACACCCGCCCCGGCACCCTGGGGGCTTTTGTCTGTCCCCTGTGTTCGGCGGTGAGCCTGGGCCTGGGGCTGTTGTTCTGCCTGGCCTGGCTGCTGCTGGACCGGCGCCGGGCGCGGCTCAAGATCGAGCGGCGCAGCAAGGCGCCGCCGCGTTGTTCCTGGCCTCCGCTCAATCCTCGAGCTCCCCCGCTGAGCGCCTAGCGCTGCTTGGCGACGGCCCTGGGTGCCGCGCCTTTTTTCTGCTCCCGATCCTGAATCCGCCGTCGCGCTGGCGATGGCGGCCGGGGGCTGTTCGATGATTTTTTCGAGTCCGAGTCCATGAAGTACTCCTATCGCTCCTCCAGTTGCGCGGCGCTGTGCTGCGTCCTGTCGTTCAATGCCCTGGCCGATGCTCCGCTGCAATTGCCGCAGATGCGCATCAGCGCCGACGAGCAGCCGCAACCCGGCCTGCAACTCGATACCCAGACCAGCACCGGCTCGCGCCTGGGCCTGACCCCGCGGGAAACCCCGGCGACGGTCAATGTGGTCAACCGCCAGCAGATCGAGCAGCGTGGCGCCGCCAACACCCAGGACATCCTGGCCAGCGTGCCGGGGATGAACGCGGCGTCATCGCCGGGCATTCCGGGGTTCGTTTCCTATCGCGGTTTTTCCGGGCCGCAGATCACCCAGCTGTTCAACGGCATCAGCGTGCAATACGACTCCATCGCCGCGCGTCCCGTGGACAGCTGGATCTACGACCGGGTCGAGGCGGTGGGCGGGCCGTCGAGCTTTCTCTATGGCACCGGCGCGGTGGGCGGTTCGATCAACTACATCACCAAGCTGCCATCGCGCACCGAGTCGTTCAATGAAGGGCGGGTCAGCTATGGCTCCTTCGACAGCCGCGAAACCGCCTTTGGCTTCAACCATGCGCTGAACGACGGCGCCGGGCCGCGCCACTACGCGCGCTTCGATGTCAGCCACACCAGCAGCAACGGTTATGTCGACCGCGAGCAGCGCGATGCCTGGACCACGGCGTTTTCCCTGTTGACGGATTTCAACGACCAGCTGTCCCACACCCTGGCCTACGAGTACCAGGACGAACGCGTCGACAGCCCTTACTGGGGCACCCCGGCGCTGAACCCGCTGGGCGGCAAGATGGAGGTGGACAAGAGCCGGCGCTTCGAGAACTACAACGTCAGCGACGGCCGCTATGAACAGCGGGTGCAGTGGCTGCGCTCGATCATCGATTATCAGCTCGATGAGCGCACGTCGCTGCGCAACACCCTGTACCACTACAACGCCGATCGCGAATACCGCAACCTGGAAAACTACGCCTACAACAGCGATAACAGCCAGGTGCTGCGTTCCGGCATCCTGCTCCAGCGCCATGCCCAGGAACTCAACGGCAACCGTTTCGAGCTGATGCACCACAACTCGCTGTTCGGCCTCGACAGCCAGTGGTCGGCGGGCCTCGACTACAGCCACAACGTGATGAGCAACTACCCGCGCTCGGTGTCGGGCACGCTGCCTGGCGTTGCGCCGGGCGACTTCGATCCGGGCAGTTTCTGGGACTTGCCGGGCATGCAGCGCGGCTTCGAGAAGAACCGCCGCAACCAGGTGGACACCTGGGCCCTGTTCCTGGAAAACCGCCTGCAACTGACCGATCGCCTGTCCCTGCTCAGCGGCCTGCGCCATGACCAGATCGACCTGCAAGTGACCAACTACCGCGCCGTCACCGAGGCCAACCCGGCGTTCTTCCAGCGCAAATACCGCCCGACCACCGGGCGCCTGGGGCTGGTGTACGAGCTGACTCCGGCGGCCAACGTCTACGTGCAATACAGCACCGCCGCCGACCCGCCGTCGGGCATCCTGACCACCGCCAGCTACGGGCAGGTGCGCGACTTTGACCTCAGCACGGGCAACCAGTGGGAGATCGGCAGCAAGTTCGACTTCCTCGACGGCCGTGGCTCGGCGACCCTGGCCGCCTACCGCATCGAACGCAAGAACCTGTCCACCGCCGACCCGAGCAACCCCGGCAGTAGCCAGCCGGTGGGCCAGCAATCGTCCCGGGGTGTGGATCTGGCGGCTTCGTTGCGGGTCACGCCCAAGCTGTTGGCCGAGGGCAACCTGGCCTATGTCGATGCCCAGTACGACGAGTTCTATGAAAACGTCGGCGGCCGACCGGTGTCGCGCAAGGGCAACAGCCCCACCAATACCCCGGACAAGGTGGCCAACCTGTGGCTGAGCTACGACATTGCCCCGTCCTGGCAGGTGGGCGGCGATGCGCGCTACGTGTCGTCGATGTACGCCAATGCGGCCAACACCCGCTATGCGCCGGCCTACACGATCTTCGGCGCATTCGTCGGCTACCAGCTCAATGCCGATACGCGGATCACCGGTCGGGTGCGTAACCTCACCGATCAGGTCTACGCCCGCACCACGGGGCCAACCCAGCTGTACCTGGGGGCGCCACGGACCTTCGAGCTGGCGCTGCAAACGCGCTTTTAACCTGAGCCAGCGGGGCGCCCGACAGCGCCCCGCGCCTCTGTGAGAGGCCTGTTCCGTGAGATGCCTGTTTTTGTGAGATGCCTGCGATGAAGCGTTATCTGTACCTCTGGCACCGCTGGCTGGGCATTGTTGCCTGCCTGTTCATGGCCCTGTGGTTTATTTCCGGGGTGGTGATGCTGTATGTCGGCTACCCCAAGCTGACCCCCGCCGAGCGTCTGGCGCATTTGCCGGTGCTGGCCCTGGAGAAGGGGAGCGTCGACCTGGAGCAGGTGCTGCACGCCGCCGATCCCGAGCAGGCGCCGACGAGCATCCGCCTGACCACGGTGGCCGGCGCGCCGCGTTACATCCTCGAATACCCGGGGCTGCGCAAGGTGGCGATCGAGGCCGACAGTGGCCTGCAGGCGCTGCCTACTGATCAGGTCGAGGCCCTGGCCGCGGCCCGGCAGTTCGCTCCGGGTGTGGCGGTGCGCGATCGTGGCGCGGTGCAGGGCGACATGTGGAGCCAGTCTCGGGCCCTGGACGCCGACCGGCCCTTGTACCGGGTGGCCATCGCCGATGCCGAGCGGCGCCTGTTGTATGTCTCCGGCAGCACCGGCGAGGTGGTGCGCGACGCCACCGCCACCGAGCGCGGCTGGAACTGGATCGGGGCCTGGCTGCACTGGCTGTACCCGCTGCGGGGCATCGGCATCGACGGCGCCTGGGGGCCGATCGTGACCTATCTATCCCTGGCCGCGACCCTGATGGCCGTGCTCGGCCTGGCCGTGGGCCTGCTGCGCTGGCGCTTCACGCGCACTTACCGCAGCGGCTCGCACTCGCCTTACCAGGGCGTTGCCCGTTGGCATCATGTGGGTGGCCTGTTGTTCGGCGTGCTGCTGATCACCTGGATCTTCAGCGGCCTGATGTCGATGAACCCGTGGAAGCTCTTCAGCAGCGCCCAGCCCCTGTCGGTGGCGGCCTACCAGGGCGGCCCGCTGAACGCGGCGGCCTTTCCCCTCGGGGCCGATGAAGCCCTGCGGCGCTTTGCCGAGGATGGCCTGCGGGCCCGGGAACTGGAGTGGCGGATGATCGGCGGCAAGGGCTATGTCATCGGTTACGACGGCGCCGGGCGCACGCGGATTCTGTCCATGGCCGATGGGCGGGTACTGCTCCAGTTCAACCCGGGCACTCTGCAACAAGCGGCCTGGGTCATCCGCCCCGAGCGGCCGATGATCGTCCAGCAACTGGCGGCCTACGACTTCTATTACTACGCCCGCGAACCCCACAGCATGATGGGCCACCTGGAGCAGCGCCTGCCGGTGCTGCGGGTGCGCTTCGACGACCCGGCCCAGACCTGGCTGCACCTGGACCTGCACACCGGCGCGGTGGTCAGCCAACTGGATCAACCACGCCGCGCCTCGCGCTGGTTGTTCGGTCTGCTGCACAGCTGGGACTGGCTGCCCCTGCTGGCCAACCGGCCGTTGTGGGATCTGTGGATGATCCTGTTCAGCGCTGGTGGCCTGCTGATCAGCGGCACCGGGGTGGTGCTGGGCTGGCGGCGATTGGGACGCTCGCTGAAGCGGGGCAGGAGGTAAGTGCTCGGCCCCGGAGCCTGATGGGGGTCATGTATCTGAGCGGAATTTCAGATAGGTCCTATGAGCCTCATGTGTCGCTGCTTGTTAAGTTGCAGGGCCCATTTTGCGCAATCGCTCCACAGTCGACGATTTTCTCGTCGCCTTGGAGCGTTTCGGTTGATGGAATCAGCCGCAACACGTCAAGGAGCGACCCATGTTCAGCCCGGCCGACCAGACCCACTTCAGCCTGGACATCCAAGGCATCCAGCACGACTTCCAGGTGCTTGCGTTCAAGGGCACCGAAGCCATCAGCCAGCCGTATCGCTTCGACCTGCAACTGGTCAGCGAACGCCCCTTCATCGACCTTGAACCGCTGCTGCACCAACCGGCCTTTCTCGCCTTCGACCCCCAGGGCCACGGCGTCCACGGGCTGATCCAGCGCATCGCCCAGGGCGACGCCGGCAAGCGCCTGAGCCGCTACAGCCTGTCGCTGCTGCCGCAGCTGGACTACCTGCGCCATCGCAGCAACCAGCGGATCTTCCAGCAGCTCTCGGCGCCGCAGATCATCGCCCTGATCCTCGAAGAGCACGGCATTCTCGGCGATGCCTACCAGTTCCAGATCCAGCAGCTTTGCCCTGCGCGCGACTACTGCGTGCAGTACGCCGAGAGCGACCTGCACTTCATCCAGCGCCTGTGCGAAGAGGAAGGCCTGCACTACCACTTCCAGCACAGCCGCGAAGCACATTTGCTGGTGTTCAGCGACAACCAGAGCGTGTTCCGCAAGCTGGGCCGGCCCACCGCCTATGTGCGCGGCAGCGGGCTGGTGGCCGATGAACCGGTGATCAAGGGCTTCAACGTGCGCCTGGAATCCCGCACCAGCCGCGTCACCCGGCGCGACTACGACTTCGAAAAGCCGCGCCTGCAAATGGAATCCGCCTACAAGCCCGAAGCCAAAAGCGCAGAGCCGGACCTGGAGGACTACGACTATCCCGGGCGCTTCACCGACCGTGAGCGTGGCAAGTTGCTCAGCCAGCGGGCCCTGGAACGCCACCGCGCCGACTACCTGCAAGCCGCAGGCTGGGGCGATGAACCGCGACTGGCCAGCGGGCATTTCCTGGAACTGTCCGATCACCCGCGCCAGGAGTGGAACGACCTCTGGCTGCTGACCCAGGTCACCCACGAAGGCCAGCAGCCCCAGGTGCTGGAGGAATCGATCACCAGCGACAGCAAGGCTGAAGACGGCTTCCAGCAGGGCTACCGCAACCGCTTCCTCGCCACCCCCTGGGACGTATTCTTTCGCCCGCCGCTGGACCATCCCAAGCCCCGGGTCCTGGGCAGCCAGACCGCGGTGGTCACCGGCCCGGCAGGAGAGGAAATCCACACCGACCGGTACGGCCGGGTCAAGGTGCAGTTCCACTGGGACCGCGAAGGCCAGGGCGATGACCGCACCAGCTGCTGGCTGCGGGTAGCCTCCATCTGGGCCGGCGACCGCTACGGCGCCATCGCCATCCCGCGTATCGGCATGGAAGTGCTGGTGGACTTCCTCGAAGGCGACCCTGATCAGCCGCTGATCAGCGGTTGCCTCTATCACCAGGAACACCCCGTCCCCTACGAACTACCGGCCAGCAAGACCCGCAGCACCTTCAAAACCCTGAGTTCACCGGGCGGCGCGGGCTTCAACGAAGTGCGCATCGAAGACAAGCAAGGCGCCGAACAGATCTTCGTCCACGCCCAGCGCGACTGGGATGAAAACATCCAGAACGACCAGAAGATTCGCGTTGGCCACGAGCGCCACGACAGCGTCGAGCAAAACAGTTACAGCGAATTCAAGGCAGAGGAACACCGCACAACCCACGGCGAACGCAAAGTCGAGGTCAAGGCCGACGATCACCTGAGCGTGGCGCATGACCAGCACATCAAGCTGGGCACCGCACAACTGCTAGAGGCCGGCCGTGAGATCCACCTGCAAGCAGGCCAGAAGATGGTGATCGAAGCGGCCAGTGAACTGACGGTGCAGGCCGGGGGCAGCTTTATCAAGCTCGACGCCAGCGGCATCAGCGTGAGTGGGGCGCTGCTCAAAGTGAATGCGGGGGGCGCGGCGGGTGCTGGCTCGGGCATTGGAATCCAGCCGCCGGTGCTGCCCGGCGTGGCGGATAAGGAGAAGGCGGGGGGCTTGATGGAGAAGGCCTTGGTGAATCCCGAGCAGACAACCAAACCTGAAGAAGATTATCCGTTCTCGTTGTAACGCTCGTTTTCATGGATATGCCGATTGATGGATATGGAGTCCGACTATGTTGATCAGCCCGCCTTTTCTCCCGTTAGCCGCCCCAAACGAAAGCGATGAGGAGTATGTGAATCGAGCGATGAACAGTACTGAAGGAGCCTTTCCTCTCGGTCAGAACATGATCTGGCACGGCGGTATCCATCTCACCGCACCGAGGGAAGGGAACACTCACTTGCCAGTTCGCGCCATCGCCGATGGAACCGTGGCTTATGTTCGTCAGCCTACGGCAACCAACACCGCTGCCAGTCATCCTTTGAATTATCGAAATGGCTGGACCGATGACGGCTGTCTGATTCTGAAACACGAAACGGATATAGGCGAAGGTGCCCATGCCAAGGTTGTTTTTTATTCAATCTACATGCACTTGTCCGCTATTAAATCCGCCGATATTGCAATTGATATGCAGGTCTATAGAAAAGACGAATTAGGTACGGCGGGCAGAATTTATGGTGCGCCACATAAAATTCACTTTGAAGTCATCTGCTCTCAGGAGCAACTTGGCCATTTTCTAGGCAGGAGTACCGGGCGCCTGACCACCACCAAGAATGGGCGAACAGATAGTTGTTGGGGGGATGTTCATTTTTATGTCCCGCCGGAAGTGCTGTTCTACGCTAAGCGGCCGGCAAATCCGAGAGGCTTGGTGAATGAATCGGCCATTGTCCATCGGCATGTCGATGCCTATTTTGTTTCTATGAAATATGGAAAAGGACAGTGCACATTAACCACTTTCAATGAAGCCGGCACTCGACTGGGAGAACGGCAGGAAACGCAAGATTACGAATACAACCTCTATACGACTGCCAGTACGCTGTATCCCAGCTCACCGAGTGCAGGTTATGAATTACTGCGATTTGGTCGGATACTGGGCCCGGATTTACTACAGCCACATGATGCGGCGCACTGGCGACAAGTAGCCTATCCGGCGAGCGGTGCCCATCCGGCAGGCGTCGGTTGGGTCAACCTGAAAAGTCCTACCGTTACTGTCTATAGCGACGCCGACTTTCCCCATTGGCAGGGGTGGAAGTTGATTGACGATGACACCGATGGCGATGGTCGTTGCCAATCTGAACAAGTCATGGAGTTACTTGGAATTTCCGAGATTCCAGTGACGCCACAACAACGCGCTGATTGTAACGCGATGATAGGTGCAGCTGAACATCAGGACAGATTGAAAAGACTGATTTGCAAATTCCCCAGTGAGTGGAAAAGATCAAACTTTACCAGTAGATACGGCTGGCTGAGTAAAGGTGATGAGCCGATTATATCGATGCAGTCTCAAGAAAGACTAAAGTTACACTACGAGGCGCTGGCCTTCTGGGAAGATGCGGGCCTGAAAGATATCACTTCAGAGCACTGGCATTTTCCACCGAAGGAGTTCATTCGAATTTTCAGACAGTGCGGATGGTTCAGTAGCAATGAGTTAAAAAGAGCTTTGAAGAAAGCGCCTGAACTTGGGAGGCAAAGAGCAGAAGAGTTGAGGGTTTCAATGAATAAAATGCTCTCTAAGTACATGATAAATACCTCAACTATTCGAATGTCTCACTTTCTCGCACAAGTAGGCATAGAAACCGGGTGGTGGGAGTACAGGCAGGAAATTGGTGGGCCACGGTATTTTCGAACAATGTATGAGGTCATCACACCAGCTGAGGCTGGTGAAGATTACGATACAGCGATCGTTAGAGAGCGAAACTTGCCAACGGGTCGTCGCCCGATCGAACTGCCCAATCCCGGCCCTAACCCTAGGCCAACAATTAATCGCGAAAGCTATATGGCGAGTCGCCCAAATCAAATAGCAGCAAAGGCTGCTGGCATGGACAACGGCGCTGCCAACTCATTGGCCGGGGGGATGGCAGGAGATGGGGATAGGTTTCACGGTCGAGGCTTTCTACAAATTACTGGGCGACGAAACTATAAAAATTATGAAAAGTATAGGTCTCGAAATTTCACACTGGATCCTAATCCGAACCTGCTTGCTATAGATGATTATAATGCTTGTGATGCATCTGGATTCTATTGGGTCAGGGAGAGAATCAGTAGGCGTGCGGATGAAGGTTCGACCCAAGCAAACTCTAGAGTTGTGGGTGCGATAATTAATAGGGGGAATCCAAATGGTATGCCTAGTCATGAGAATGAAAGGCGACAGGCGTTTGAAGTCATCTGGAGTGTATTAAATGATGAGGTGTAATTTTTTACTTAGATTGTTAGCGTTGATTTATGCTGCTTTTTGTTCGTTGCTGGCTTGCTCTAGCGAACAGCAATGCTTACCCAATATGCCAAAGACCAAGCTTGAGGTTTTCGGCTGTTTTCAGGAGGGTAATATAACCATACTCAAGCTGGCTCCTAAGGATCAACCGGCTTATGACACAAACCTGGAAAATTTGCCGACATTTATTGTGGTGGGAAAAGAGCTTGATGAGGTCCTGCGCGTGCTCGGCAAAGGAGTACATCTACCTTATAACGATCTGATAAAGCTTCCTTATCCCAATTCAATTGTTCGCGTTGCTGAGGCACCCAAAGCCGCAAGGCTTAAGTTGCTTAGAGAAGGATGGCGGTTGGTGGATATGAAAGACTTCATATACGGGAAAGCAGATGGGGCGGAAGGGGCGGGTTTGGTTTGTAGTACTTCTATAAGTAATTCAGGTGGCGTATTTGTAGTCGTCTCACAGTGCAGCTCTTTCTATGAGAACGATATATCAGAGCTGCAGGGTATTATGGGTTCAGTCGGCAAGTAAAAATACTCTAGCCCGTTCCTTGTCGGCATTATATGTGATCAAGCCACAGACTACTGGTGGTGGACAAAGTGTTCAGCTTGCTGAGAATGGCTAATATCAATACGCGCAGCATGCACACCGACTCGGAACTGGGGCTGGTCGCACCGAATGCCGAGCTGGCGAGACTTGGCGAGAGGAGTTTGCGCGATTTTTAGAGTATTCATTTATGACGCTAAAAGTGGAGTGTTCATAGAGGACTTTCCAAGCTGTGGTGATGAATTTACCAATCTCATAATTGATAAATAAAAGCCCGAACAGTACTCGCTATGAAGACAAGATTCCAAAGCAGTGCGTTACCACGCTTTCACCGAAAGCGGCCAACAGCTAGTCAGCATTTGCCTGTATTGCCAGAAACACCCAGTGTCTTGCTAACGTTCAGTATGCTTTCTTACTTCATTCACCCCCAGAGCCATGACCCGGATCATGCTTTTGCTTCCTAAGGGCAAATTTACCCACCGGCACCGCCCCCAGCGGTGATAATGCCCGCCTGAAAATTGACCCACCGCCAACGGAGCCCGTCGCGCCCATGTTCGTCATCACCCCGCAGGACCCCGAGACTTACCGGCGGCAAACCCGTCGCAGCACTTTGATCATCGCGCTGGTGTTCGTCGCCCTGGCCATGCTGTTTTCCAGCGCCGCGGTGGCGCTGTTCGGTCAGCCCGGAGGCGATAACCTGGTGTGGAACGCGGCGGGGGTGTTCACCGGCCTGGTGATCTGCGCGGCGCTGCTGCGCAGTGTGTTCTGGACCCAGCCGTGGATGGCCGCGGCGGTCTATGGCTGGCGCCTCAAGCGCAGCCTGATGCGGGTGACCAATGTCATGCATCAGGTCACCGCCGGGGTCGCGGCCGGTGATCCGGCGGCGCTCAAGCTGCTGCGTTTCTATCACTTGGGGTTGATCCAGATGCACCAGCTGGACGCCAACTCCAGCGCCCACGGGCAGATGCTGGGCGAGGTGGAGCGGCATCTGGCGCTGCTGGCCGAACAGGGTATCGACCCGCAGCAGGAGCGCCTTGAGGCGTCATGGCTGGAAGCGGTGAAGCGGCACAAGACCCCTTGAGCGCCGTTTGGCAACCTCATGCCGCAAAGTTCAGCGATAGCCCGAGCGATCGGTAGCCTGTGGCGGGCGTGCTCGCGCCGAGCTGCGTAGCAGCCCCATTCGGCGCTATTGCAGATACCGCCACAACGCCTGGGCCATCGCGCTGGGCTGGCACTGGGTGCCGAACAGTTGCTGGCCAATGCTCAGGCCCAGTTGCCGGTAACTCTCGAACTGCGCTTCGTCGAAGAACTGGTCCACGGTGCTCTGGTTGGGAAAGCTCGGGTTGGCCCGGGCGTAGTTCAGCAGGTCCGGGGTCAGCCCGGCGATCAGCCGCGGCTTGAGCACCAGGATCCGGCAGTGGGGTGTCTGGCACAGGTCATCGTCACTGCCCGGGGAGTGGGCATGGACATTGAGCAGCAGGGCGCACTTCCGGTTGTCGGCGCTCGGCGGCTGGCGGAACTCTTCCAGGCTGGCAAATACCGTCTTCAGCTGCGGGTGTCCCAGTACCCCCGGGTCTTGGCGAATCTCCAGGGCCTGGTCGATGCGTGCCAGGCGCACCAAGTTGGCCAGGTCGTCGAACTGGTAGTCGGGGTCGCAGCCGGCGTCGCAGGTGATGATCAATTCCACCTGGCGCCCGCGGCGCAGCAGTTCGTAGGCGCCGGTGTTTTCGAAGTGCCCGCCGTCGGACAGGTACTGGTAGTCGCGGCGGTAGCCGTGAAAGCGCGCAGTCAGTTCATAGAACAGGTAGGCCTGGGTGCTGTAGCGGGTCCAGGGTTTGAGATCCCGGGGTACCCACTGTGCTTGCCCAGGGTCGAGGAAGTGGCTGGGCCACCAGATGCCCAGGCGCACGTTGGCCAGCCCCAGGACCAGCGACATGCCAAGGCTGCTGGCGCGGCCCAGGCCGGTGCTGAAGGCGGCACCGGAAACGCCGATCCACTGGCCCAGGGTCAGCGGGCTCATGATCTCCGAGGCCGGGCCATGGTCGAGGTCGCGGCGGTAGGCCTGGCCGTCGAGGAGGTAGCGCTCCGCTGGGCAGTCTTTGGTTGGCGCCGGGCGCTCGGGCGCCCAGTTCGGCGCGATGCACAGCGGCTTGCCCTTGCGGTCGCGCTGCACCAGCTGTTCCGCCGGGTCGACGGTGAGGTTCATGGTGACGTTGATCAGGTGCACCGGGCCGGCGCTGGGGGTGGCGTAGTACTGCTGCAGCGACAGGTCGTCGCTGGACATGGGCTCGGCCACGCTCATGTAGGTGCGGCGCTGCTGCGGCGGGCCGTTGAAGCGCCGGCCATTGGAGGCGCCGAGGTAGGCGCGGGTCAGGCGCGCCGAGTAGAAGGCCTGCAGCGACGAGGTATTGAGAAAGCCGATGAAGCGCCCGCTGAGGTGGGTCAGCACGGCCGCCACCAGGCTCAGTGCCGCCAGCCGCCAGGCCACGGCGTGATCGCCGGAAATCACCCCGCCGTCGTAGGCGATCCATTGCACCAGCAAGCCCCAGCACAGGCACAGCAGGCTCAGCAGCAGGCCGCCGGCAATCAGCGCGAGCACCTGGAGTGGTAGCTTGCGCATCCAGCCCGGCAGGCTCTTTTCATCCTTGAGCAGGGCCAGGCGCCGCACCAGCCAGACCGCGCCGATCAGCAGCAGCAGGCTGCCCAGGGCCCGCAGGTCATGCAGGTAGTGGTACAACGCCTGGGCGGCGGTCACCAGCAGGGCGAGAAATCCCAGCACGGCCACCGCGGCCATGGCCCGTCCCAGGGCCCGGGTGATCTGTACCCGATAGTTGCGCACGCTGTTGGCACAGGCGTTGTCCTTGGCCGGGTCGCGGTTGTCGGCCAGGCGGGTCACCAGTTGCCGGGTGATCAGCAAGGCGCAAGTGCCCACCAGGGCCGCGGCCAGGGTCAGGGCGCCCACCGCTTGCCACTGCATCAGCCAGTAGGCCAGGGCGCTACTGAGCCAGAGGCCGCCGACCACACCGAGCATGCTGCGGTACGCCGCATTGCCCGTGCTCGGTGGCTGGTCCAGATCGCCCTGGGGAATGATCAGCCAGTACGCCACGGCGCAGGGCAGGGCGAACAGTACGCCAGCCATCAGCGGCCAGAGCAGCAGGCTGGCCTGGCTCAGCACCTGGAACAGGCTCAAGAGGCTGAGCAGCAGCACGATCGGCAAACCGATCATGACTTGCAGCGACAGCCAGTTGCGCCAGGTCATGGCCAGGGCATAGAGCATGTCGCCAGAACCGGTGGGCGTCAGGTAGCGGCCGTTTTCCCGCAGCCAGGCCGCGGGGCCCTGGCCCGGTGGCCGGGTGCTGTAGTTGACGCCGGTGCTGATGCGTCCTGGCGGTTCGAAGCGCAGGGCCTGGTAGGCATCGCGAGCGGCCTGGCCCACTGGGTCTTGGGGCGCTGGCTGGCGCAAGCGCCCGGGGAGAAACAGGCTGGAAAAGAAGCTGCCGATGTAGCCGCCGCCACTGACCGTGGACAGGTAGTCGATGCGCGACAGCAGGCTGTGTTCGGCGTCGGCGTCGGCGTCGGCGTCGGCCGGTGGCACTGGCCGGCTGCTGACGCTGGGCGCCGGGGCCCGGGCCAAGGCTTGCAGCACGCCCAGGCAGAAGGTTGCGCTGCGGATGCCGCCACCGGACAGGGCCAGGCCCCAGTTGCCACGGGCGGCTGCGGTTTGCCCGGGGGCTTCCTGGCCCAGGCTCAGGCGTCGAAAGCGGATGCGTTGGTGCTCGATCTGGTACGGGTTCTCGTCGGGTGTCATGGACCTTCCTTGGGGGACGGAGGGGCTGCGGTCCGGGCCGCGCCCCGGCAAAGCGCACGGCAGGATAGCGGATGCCGGGGGCCGCTGTGCAAGCGCCGAGTGCCTTGGGGCGGGCGCGACAGCGCGGGGCTCGGCTTCGGGGTGCCAGGGGCATCGGGCTTGTGCGGGCCGCAAGTGAAAAGGGCGCTTGATGCGCCGGACGCATGGAAAAAACGACATTGGTTATAACGTTAGATTTTATTTATATAAATGGACATAAGCTTTAGCCGCTATGCTGCCGCCAGTTTTTGACCTGGCCGCGTGATCTGTAGGGTTTTTATCGATGGATGTGGGTAATTTCGGTTTTGTAATCGCAGGCCTGGTAGTGGGATTTATCGTGGGCATGACCGGGGTCGGAGGCGGCTCGCTGATGACCCCGATCCTGCTTTGGTTCGGCATCAATCCGGCCACGGCGGTGGGCACTGACCTGCTGTACGCCGCCATCACCAAATCCGGTGGGGTGCTGGTGCACCAGAAGCACCGCAACATCGACTGGCGCATCACCGGCTGGCTGACCCTGGGCAGTGTTCCGGCGGTGCTGGTCACCCTGTGGTTTTTGAAGAACCTGGACTCCGATCCCCATGCGTTGAACGCGGTGATCAAGCAGGGGCTGGGTTTTGTCCTGTTGCTCACGGCCCTGGCCATCGTCTTCAAGAAGAAGCTCATGGCCTTCGCCCAGCGCCACGGCAGCGATTACCAACCCAGCCCCGGCGGCCTCAACGGCCTGACCGTGGTCACCGGGCTGATCCTCGGCACCATGGTCGCCCTGACCTCCATCGGCGCCGGCGCCCTGGGCACCGTGGCGCTGTTCATTCTCTATCCGTTCCTGGCCACCAAGCGCCTGGTGGGCACCGAGATCGCCCACGCCGTGCCCCTGACCCTGGTGGCCGGCCTGGGTCACGCCAGCATGGGCAACATGGACTGGCAACTGCTGGGCTTCCTGCTGATGGGATCGCTGCCGGGGATCTGGATTGGCAGCCACATGACCGGGCGGGTGTCTGACGAGATCCTGCGGCCATGCCTGGCGGTCATGCTGTTCTCCATCGGCTACAAGCTGGCCTTTTAGAAGCAGCGGCAAGCTTCAAGCGGCAAGTAGAAAGCATCTGTCAGTTGCGGCGGTAGAGTGCCAAAAAAGCCGCCAGCGACAGCATTGCCGCGCCGCAGCATTGATTGAGCCGGCGCATGCCGCTGGCGGTGAGGAATTTCGCCGCCTGCACCCCGCCGGCGGCATACAGGCCCATCACCAGCACCTCGACCAGCGCTGTCACCAGCGCCAGGGTGGCGTACTGGATGAATACCGGTTGGCTGGGATCGACGAATTGCGGCAGGAAGGCGGTGAAAAACAGCAGCACCTTGGGGTTGGTCATGGCCACCGAGAAGCTGCGCCGGAATACCTCGCCACGCCGCGAACCGGCTCGCACCTGCTGGGCGCCCAGGGCCTGGGGCGCGCTGCGCCAGAGCTGGATGCCGAGCCAAGCCAGGTAACACACGCCGACCCATTTCAAGACCATGAACAACTGCTGCGAAGCCATCAGCATCGCCCCCAGGCCGAGACCCACGGCGGCAATGATCAGCACATCCGAGAGCGCCGCGCCGGCCATGCCCACCGCCACCAGCTGGCGATTGCGCGAGGTGCCGTTGGCCATGGCCAGGAGCGAGGTCGGGCCGGGGATCAGCGCGCCGATAAAGCAGCTTGAGGTGTAGAGCAGCAGGGTGCTGGTGTTCATTGCGGTGTTCTCGTCGGGCAGGTGGCGAAGTCGACGCAGCATGCCCCAGGTCGCTGCAGGTTTAAAGGGATTCGCCGGGGGGCTGACTGCTTATGGCTGGGGGCCGCCCCTGACCCATTCCTGCGCCGAACGCCACAGGCAGATCCCCAGGAAGTAGGCCGAGGCCGCCAGCCACAGGCCCATGATCGGTGGGCTGTGCAGCGGGTGGCTGAGGATCAGCAATGCGCCGCTGAGCAGCCATATGAAGGTCACGATGATGTTCAGTGGCATCCACTTGCGCACCCGGAACGGATGCAGGAACTGCACCCGGGTCGCTGTCAGCAGGGCCAGGACAAAAATGCTCAGCAAGGTCGGCCAGGGACCGGGCTCGATCAGGTAGAAGCACAGGGCGACCACGTTCCAGGCGGCGGGAAAGCCCTGGAAGTAGTAGTCATGGCTCTTCATGTTGACGTTGCAGAAACACAGCAGCGACGACAGCAGAATCAGCGACGTGGCCAGCAGCGCGCTGTAGTCCGGCAGGGGCATGTAGCGGTAGATGAACAGCGCCGGAATGAACACATAGGTCAGGTAGTCGATCACCAGGTCCAGCACCGAGCCGTCGATGTTGGGCAGCACCGAACGGGTATTGACCTTGCGCGCCAGGGAGCCGTCGACCCCATCCACCAGCAGCGCCACCCCCAGCCACAGCAGGCAGGCCTTGGGCTGGTTGTCGAACAGCGCCAGGGTGGCGAGCAAGGCACTGACCACGCCGGTGGCGGTAAAGCCATGGGCGCCCCAGGCTTTGATTCTGGCGATTTGCAGGGTCGATATCACGGACGTTTCTCCAGCGGCTGTGGTTCCTGGCGAACACCGGCGCGACAGCGTCGGCAACCCTTGCCAGGTTGCATTTATCGACCGGAGAGCCTGGTAGAAGGTTCAGCGTGAACCTTGAATCAGGCCCGGCGCGCAGCGTCCTGAGGCTAGCGCTTGCTGCTGCTCAAGCGCGCTGGGGCAAGGTCGAGAGGGCTGCGTTGAGTCTAGGCGTCACATCGAACCTGGCATGAAAAAACGCCATGTGCCCTGCAAGGGCACATGGCGTTGACGACAGCAATCAACGGCGGGCCGTGGTGTCGATAGCCCGTGCCGTGCGGCGCGGCCTGTTACTTCGCAGTCTCCAGTTCCTTGAGGATGGCATGGGCGGCCTTGACCCGCTCCTGGTTGGGGTAGTTCTTGTTGGCCAACAGGACAATGCCGATCTGCTTGCTCGGGACGAACAGCACGTAGGCACCGAAGCCGCTGGTGGCGCCGGTCTTGTTGTACAGGGCGTCGGCCTTGGGCGCCTCGAGGGTGGCCAGCCATTGCACGGGGTGGGGCTCGGTGGCCATTTTCGGGGCGTTGCCAGCCACCAGGCGGGCCAGGGGGACGGGGTAAGTGTAGCGTTCCCAGCCCAGGCCCTGGGTCATGTCGCCGACCTGGTAGTAGCCGCTCTGGGTGCTGGCGACGGCTTGTTGCAGCGGCTTGTCGAGCTGGTCAGGTTGCAGGTTGCCGGCAATGAATTGCAGCAGGTCCGAGGCGCTGGTCTTGATTGCGTAGGCTTCGGCATCCATCGGGCCGGGACCGACCCGCACCGGCTGGTCCTGCTGGTCATAGCCCATGGCGTAGTGCTGCTGCTGATCCTGCGGCACCTTGAGGTAGCTGTGCTTGAGGCCGAAGCCTGGGAACAGGCGCTGCTCCAGCAACTGCTCGTAGCTCTGGCCCAGGCTGCGGGCGGCGAGGTAGCCGAACAGGCCGAGGCTGGGGTTGGAGTACTGGCGCTGGACGCCGGGGCTGAAGCGGGGTTTCCAGGTGTTGTAGTAGTCCAGGATCTTGTCTTCGCCCTGGACCTCATCGGGAAACTGCAGTGGCAGGCCGCCGGCGGTGTAGGTGCCCAGTTGCAGCAGGCTGATGTGGTCGAAGGCGCTGCCGCGCAGGGCCGGCAGGTACTGGCTGGCGTTGTCGGAAAGCTGCAGCTTGCCCTCGGCTTGGGCCAGGGCGGCGAGGATGCCGCTGAAGGTCTTGCTCACCGAACCCACTTCGAACAGGGTGTCGCTGTCGACCGGCTGCTGATTGTCCTTGGAGGCAACCCCGTAGTTAAAGTAATGTCGCTCGCCCTTGGCGATGATCGCTACCGCCATGCCGGGGATCTTCTGCTGCTGCATCAAGGGGCGGATGCTGGCGTCCACGGTGTTCTTCAGGTGGTTGTCCTGGGACGTGGCCAGGGCACTGGTGCTGGCCAGGAACAGGGCGCAGGCACTGCCAAGCGCGAATCCGGTTAAGGTTGTATGCCGCATGATCGGTGTATTTCCCTGTGTTTTGAGTAATTTGGCCGCAATTTCAAGCGCGGCTCTGCAAGCGGAAGCTTGTTCGCAAAAGGCTCGCTGCAGGACATAGGCAGCCTGCGCTGAGCCCGCTTAATGTAGGCAGTCGGTGCCGGATCGACAAACGACCATATCTCGCACGAAACATTAGAAAAATTAGGGAATAGTCATGCTCCGTCCTCATCTGCCCTTGAATGCGCTACGCGCCTTCGAAGCCTCGGCACGTCATTTGAGCTTCACCCGCGCGGCCATCGAGCTGTGCGTGACCCAGGCGGCAGTCAGCCATCAGGTCAAGAGCCTGGAGGCCCAGCTCAAGGTCACCCTGTTCAAGCGCCTGCCCCGGGGGCTGATGCTGACCAGCGAAGGCGAGACACTGCTGCCGGTGCTGCGCGAGTGCTTCGACCGCATCGCCCAGACCCTCGGGCGGTTCGACGGCGGGCACTATCGCGAGGTGCTGACGGTAGGCGCCGTGGGCACCTTCGCGGTGGGCTGGTTGCTGCCGCGCCTGGGGGACTTCCAGGCTCGCCATCCGTTCATCGACTTGCGCCTGAGCACCAACAACAACCGGGTGGATGTGGCCGCCGAGGGCCTGGACTACGCCATACGTTTCGGCACCGGTGCCTGGCACGGTATCGATGCCCTGCCACTGTTGCAGGCGCCGCTGTCGGTGCTCTGCGTGCCGGAGCTTGCCCGCCAGTTGCACACCCCGGCGGACCTTCTGGGCCAGACCCTGCTGCGTTCCTACCGTACCGACGAGTGGCCGCAGTGGTTCCAGGCGGCGGGGCTGGGCAGCCACAGCCTGCTGCCCCAGAGCGTGGTCTTCGACTCTTCCCTGGGCATGCTCGAAGCCGCCTTGCAGGGCCTGGGCGTGGCCCTGGCACCGCCCTTGATGTTCGAGCGGCAGTTGGCCAGCGGCGCGGTGGTGCAGCCGTTCGACATCGGCATCGTCACCGGCAGCTATTGGCTGACGCGCTTGCAGTCGCGGGCGGAAACCTCCGCCATGAGCGCCTTCAAGGCCTGGCTGCTGCAGGCGGTGGCCGCCTAGGTCCTCATCAGTAGCGCCAATGCCCCGGCGTCCACAGCCACTGGCCGGCGTGCCAGCTGTAATGTCCAGCCACCCAGTGGTAGCTGGGGGCCGGCGCCACGGGGATCACTTCAACGATGGGCGGTGGCGGCGGCCGGCGTGGATGGACCGGGGCCACCACGCAGCCGGCCAGGGTGGTGCCAAGCAAGGTGGCGATGAGCAGGCTTTGGATCACACGACGCATGGGCGGTTTCCTTGGGAAATGACAGTGGGCCCGCGGTGATCGCGGGTGCCGAATGGTTGAACGTGGTCGGCTGGGAAATCCGTCGCCGGGATTTCAATTGCGCTTGGCCCCGCGTTTTTCCCCCAGGTCACGCGGGTACAGGGATTCCACCAGTTGCTGGCGTTCTGTCAGCGACAGACTGCCGGCAAAATTGGCCAGGGCTTCATCCACCCGGGCCCGCAGGGCGATGTCGGCCTCGCGGGATCTACCCAGTTCGGCGTCCAGGGCACTGCGGTTCAATTGTTCGGCCCCCAGTTCACGCACCACCCCCTGGCGCGCCTCACGCCCGGCAATGATCTGTGGCTGGCTGTCGTTGCGGGCCTGGCGCAACAGTTGGCGCAACTGGCGTCGGCGCTCATCGGGCATCTGCGCCATGGCCTGGCGCAGGCCATGCTGGGGCACCGCCAGGGCCTGGGGCGGCTGGGGACGGCTGAGCCACTGATACAGGCCGCCGGCCACGCCGCCGATCAGGAATACGTTGAGCAGCAGCGACAGCAGCAGCCAGGTTTTCAGGGGACGGATGGACAGGCTCACTGTTCGGCCTCCTCGGTATTGATGCTCAGGATGAATTCCGCGTCGCTCTGGTCGAACACGCTGGGCAGGGCTTCGCTGGATGCCGACAGGGGCAGGCTCAGGGCCACCGCGAGCATGCCTGCGGCCACTCCGGTGAGGCCGACCCCGACCCAGCCCAGGGATGCCAGCCAGCCGGCGTAGCGTTGCCAGAAGGAGGCGCCGCGCGGCGCTGGGGCGGCCGTGGCAATGATCCGTTGCGCCAGGGCCGGTTCAGGCGCGGCCAACTGGTAGCTGTCCAGCTGGCTGTCGAGCCAGCGCGCCTGGCGCAGGGCTTCGCTGGCCAGCGCATTGCCTTCCTGGAGCAGGGCCTGGGCGGCATCGCGCTCACGGGCGGGCCAGCGTTGCAGGTCTGCGCCATAGGCATCGGCCAGGTATGCAAAGCGTTCGGGGGTCATGGTGTTCTCCTTCCTGAGAGGTCCGCACCCTGGGCCTCGGCGAGGTGGCTGCGCAGATTGCGCCGGGCCCGTGACAGCAGGCTCTCCAGCGCTTCGACGCTGATGTTCATCAGCGCCGCGGCCTCGGTGTTGGACAGTTCCTGGTAGTACTGCAGGACGATCGCCTCGCGCTGGCGATCCGGCAGTCGGTCCAGGGCCGCAGCCATGCGCCGGCTCTGCGCGCTGGCTTCCAGTTGTTCGTCGGGTGTCGGGCCGTGGTCCACCACCTCGAAGGCTTGCTCGCTGTCGAGCTGCAGGTGCTCCTTGCGCCGGCGCAGGCGGTCGTAGCACAGGTTCAGCGCCACCCGGTGCAGCCAGGTATCGAAGCGCGCCTGTTCGCTGCGCCAGTGCGCCGCCTGTTTCCAGATCCGCAGGAAACTCTCCTGGGCGATGTCCCGGGCCTCGTCGGCGTCACCCAGCAAGCGGCTGGCCAGGGCCAGCAGGCGCGGCAGCTTGCGGGTGACCATTTCTTTCACGGCCTGGGCTTCGTTGTTGCCAATGCGGGCCAGCAACTCCAGATCCGGGTCGGTGTCGTTCAAATCGGCGGTTCTCGGTGCAGTGGAGGGGCGATTCGCAAGAGCGCGTGCTCAGCGCAGCCAATGGCCTTCGATCCAGTACCAGTTCGGTCCGCGGGCCTGCCAGTGCCCGGGCACCCACTGGCCGCGGCGCATCACTGGCTGCCAGTGGCCCGGCACCCAGACATAGCCGCCTGCGTGCCAGCGCCAGTGGCCGCGATCCCAGGCATAACCGGGACGGGCCATGGGCGGCGCTTCGTAGCGCATGGGCGGCGGGGCCTGCTGAATGATCACGGTCTGGGCGAAGGCCGGGCTGCCGACCAGGGCCGTGAAGGCCAGGGGGATCAGCAGCAGGGTGCGAAGACGTGGCAGGCAACGGGCAAGCTTCATGATGGCTCCTTCAGGCCTGCGTTCGCGATTGAACGCAGCTGATGGGTTTAACGATAGGTGGCCGAAGAATCCGTCGCGGGGAAATGCACGTTTATCCGCGCCCGGTTCAACCGCGGTTCAGCGAGCGGGCCAGAGGACTGATACGGGGCGTGGCGGAGGGAAATATTTTGGCGGCGGCGACGGAAGTTGCCAGGGGGAGCCGTTCAATCGGTAACCCTGTGCAGCAGCGGCGAGGTTGGTCGGCGCCGCACAGAGGTTGCATCACTGAACCCTTGAGGAATGCACCATGTCCCGTCGTATTGCACTGCTGATTGTCATGGCCACGATGCTGTCTTTGGGGGGCTGCGTGGTTTACCCCGGGCACTATCACGGCTGCTGCTACCGCTATGGCTATTACCGCTAGGGCACGGGGCGGCACGCCGGTGTGGCCAGTTGCTTGGCTAAGCCCCGCGGGCCCGGCACAATCCTCGACCTTGCAGGGCCGGCACCGGCGTCGCGCCGATGGCCGGCATGCCCCGGGAGTGTGGAGGAAGGTGGATGCCCGTCTTGGAACAGCAGGACCAGGCTCAGGACCCGGATGCGATTGCGCGTCCGGTGTGCGCCCTGCGCATCTCGATGCAAGAGGAGCGCTGGGAACGGCCATGGCACAGTCATCGCAAGGCCCAGTTGCTGTTTCCCGCGGGCGGTGTGCTCAGTTGCGAGAGCGCCGAGGGCCTGTGGCTGGCGCCGCCGCAGTGCGCGGTATGGATCCCCAGCGCGATCGAGCACCGGGTCCAGGGGCTGGAGAACGCCCAGGGTTATTGCCTGTTGGTCGAGCCCGAGCATGCGCGTTCGCTGCCTCAGGCCTGCTGCACCCTGGTGATGTCGCCGCTGTTGCAGGAGTTGCTCAAGCGCTGTGCGCAACTGCCGTTCCTGTATGACCAGGACGGCGCCGCCGGGCGCCTGGTCGCGGTGACCCTGGATGAGCTGGCGGTCGCGCCCCGCGAGCAGATCCACCTGCCCATGCCCCAGCATGCACAGCTGCGGCGTCTGGCCCAGCAGATCCTTGAACAGCCGCAACGGCGCCTGAGCCTTGGGCAGTGGGGCGAGCAGATCGGCTTCAGCGAACGCAGCCTGAGCCGCTTGATCGTGGCCGAGACTGGTCTGAGTTTCGGTCGCTGGCAGCGCCAGTTGCACATCCTCCTGGGGCTCAGGCAATTGGCTCGGGGTGACTCGGTGGAGTGTGTGGCGCTGACCCTGGGCTATGACAGCGCCAGCGCCTTTATCCGCATGTTCAAGAAGTCCGTGGGTCAGCCGCCGGGGCGATTTTTTGCCGAACGTCGCCAGGCCCTGGAGGGAGACCAGGCTCTGTAGCCGCAGGTGCCCGTTCGCAGTTTGCGGCAGTGGCCAGATCTGGCCGGATTGGTCAATAACTTGTCGATCTCGGCTGATGCGGACAATGGCAGCCAGGAAGATGATAAGCATTCTTGTTTGTCAGCTTCTTGAGGTGTTCCCATGTACTTCGATCATCAGCATTTTCCCCTGGTCTGGATGCGTCGCGCCGAAGGCGCAGGGCAGCCGGGAGTCGATCCTTTCCAGCAGTTGGAGGGGCTTATGCAGCGGGCCCAGGCCTTTGTCCTGATGAGTGATGTGCTGCCTGAGCCCGAGCAGCGCAACAGCGCTCAGAGCAAAGCGATGCTCAAGCAGGGCTCGTTGTGGATGAAGCGTAACAAGGCGGCGATCCGCCGCTGGATCAAGGCGATGATCGTCATTGCCCCGCAGCCGGAGTCACAGGCCCGGGTCGAGGCGTTTGCCGACAGCTATGAAAAGTTCTGGGGCTATCCGCTGCTGCACAGTGCCTCGCCGCTGGCCGCTGCCGCCATGGCCCAGCAACTGCTGAGCCCACCGCGCGTCAACCAGCACAACTGGTAGTCCCAGTCGCTTCAGGTGCGCAGGTGCTCTGGGAGGTTGGCGCTGAGCACCTTGCCCATGCTGATCCGGGGTTCAACCTGATAACCCAGGGCCTGGTAGAAGCCCTGCACCGCGGCGTTGCTGCTGAGGATCTGCAGGTTGATCTTCAGGCAGCCGCGGGCGCCCAGGGCCTGTTCGCCGTGGTGCACCAGGGCCCGGCCGGTGCCGAGCCGGCGCTGTTGCGGGTCTACCGCCAGGGAGTACAGCCAGCCGCGGTGGCCGTCGTAGCCGGCCATCAGGGTGCCGACGACCTGCCCTGAGGCCAGGGCGACGAAGAACAGCCCGTCATCCACTGCAAGCTTGCGCTCGATGGCCAGCTCCGGGGCGTTGTGGGCGGTGGCGTAACCGAAGACCTGCTGCCACAGCTCGATCACGGGCTGGCGGTGCCGGGTGTTGTCGTACTCGATCAGTTGGATCATGGCGTGGGCTCGGCAAGGGGGAGGGCAGCGATGGGCGGTGGCGGCTGGCAGGTTTCAGTCCTGATGGCCGGGCCAGGTTTCGGTGGGAAAGTAGGCCTCCAGCCCCGGCTCGTGGTGGTCCACGCCGTCCCGGGTCCAGTAGCAGCTCAGGCGCGAGTAGTTGTCCAGGTCACCGCGGACCAGGCAGGTGGCGGCGTGCCCCGGCCAGTTGAAACGCAAGACATCGGCCTCGGCCATGCGGGCCCGTTCCACTTTGCCGACGGCGGTGGTGGTCTTGCCGTTGACGGTCTTGACCAGGGTCAGGGCCTGGTTCTCGTAGCGGATCAGCGCAGTGCCGGAGTAGGTCGGGCCGCCGTCCGGCTCCTTGCCGATCAGCATGAACTGGCCGGGCACCATGCTGTAGTAGATGTGC
The DNA here is from genome assembly GCF_003225665.1 of Pseudomonas sp. TKO26. NCBI lineage: Bacteria > Pseudomonadati > Pseudomonadota > Gammaproteobacteria > Pseudomonadales > Pseudomonadaceae > Pseudomonas > Pseudomonas sp. TKO26. The sequence goes on along the minus strand of NZ_QKLN01000021.1, from coordinate 41,097 downwards.
TGGTCCTGATCTTGTTCCTGCTTCTGCGCGGCCTGGGCCGCGAGGCTGGACAGCAGCAGGCCGAGAAGGGCGGCGCGGGAGAAATGCGGCATTGGTGCTCACTCCTGTTGAGGCGGGGGGCCATCATTCCAGACTTGGCGTGGCAGATAAATGCCCGGGCGGCTAGTGATAAGCAGCAAGTAGCAAGTAGCAAGCTGCAAGTAGCAAGCTGCAAGTAGCAAGCTACAAGTAGCAAGCTACAAGTTGCGAGCTTGGAGCGGAGTCGGGCTTAAAGGTTGTTGGGGCGGGGTTTGGTCGCTTTCTTTTGTAAGGCAAATCCGAGAAACTGCGGGCCGCTTGAATGCGCCTGGTGGGCGGGCTAGGGTGCCTGGGCCATCGCCAAATCGATGGCTCGGATGTGCAAGTCCGAACTCTGCAAAGGCGCACAAGCGATCAGCACTGATTGGTCGTTTTCATGTCCGCTGCGTTATGGCGGCCGTGCGCGGGAGATCTTCGGATCTGCCGGGTGTCCTTGCAGACTCGGTCTTGCACACCTGCGTACGGCTGCCACCCTTATTCGTGTGCAAGCGAACGGTGTCGGCTCCTTTTATCTGTAAGGAGTTTGACCATGAAAAAGATCGTTCCCGATCCACCTACTTCCTATCGCGATCCCCAGCTCAAGGCCGCCAATGCTTCGTTGCGTGAAGCGCTGATCCGGCATTCATTGGACCCTGCGATGTTCCAGTTCAAGACCACGGCCCAGGCCGTTGCACCTGACTCGCTGTTCAGCGTGCGCCCGGGCGTGGGCGCCGAGGAGGCGCTGGTGCATGTGGCGTTGCTGCTTAAATGCGCCGAGGAGGTCAGTGATGAAATCACCAAGCCGCAAGCTTGCAGCTTGCAGCTTGCAGCTTGGAGCTTGGAGCTTATGGCTTGGCCTTATAGCTTGAGCACCTTGCCGCTGGCCGCCACCGCCAGCAGCATGACCGCGATCAGGCCGAAGGCCGCACTCAGGCTGCTGCCATGGGCGATGAAGCCGATCACCGCAGGGCCGGCCAGGATGCCGGCATAGCCCAGGGTGGTGATGGCCGGGACGGCGATGCTTTCCGGCATGACCTGCTGCTTGCCCACGGCGGTGTACAGCACCGGCACGATGTTCGAGCAACCCGCGCCCACCAGGGCATAGCCCAGCAGCGCTGCTTCCCAGGCCGGGGCCAGGGTCGCCAGCAGCAGGCCGGCGGCCGCGGTGCTGCCGCCGATGATGATCACCCGGCGTGCGCCCAGGCGGTGGACGATGGCATCCCCGGTCAGGCGACCCAGGGTCATGGTCAGGGCGAAGGCGGCGTAGCCGAGGCCGGCGTAGGCGGCATCCAGGTTGCGCTCGGCGGTGAGGAAGACTGCGCTCCAGTCCAGCACCGCGCCCTCGGCGAGGAACACCACGAAGCACAGGCAGCCAATGAACAGCACCACGCCGTGGGGCACGGCAAAGGCCGGGCCCGAACTCTGGCTGCCATAGGGCAGCATGTGCGGCGCGGCCTTGAGCAGGGCCAGCAGCATCAGGGCAATCACCACCAGGGTCGCGCCCAGCGGCGACAGGCCCAGGCCCAGCAGGGCGCTGACCCCGGCGGCACCGACAATCCCGCCCAGGCTGAACAGCCCGTGGAAGCCCGACATCATGGTTTTGCCGCTGGCGCGCTCGACGATCACCGCTTGCAGGTTGACCGTGGAATCCACACCACCCAGGCCGGCGCCGAACATGAACAGCGCGGCCATCAGCAGCGGTATCGAGCTCAGGGTCGCCAGCAGTGGCAGGGCCAGGCAGATCAGTAAAGTGCCGCCGGCCATCACCCGACGGCAACCGAAACGCCCGGCCAAGGCCCCGGCGATCGGCATCGCCAGGATCGAACCCACCCCCAGGCACAACAGCAGCAGGCCCAGGGTGCCTTCGTCGAGCTCGGCCCGGGCTTTGGCGTAGGGCACCAGCGGGGCCCAGGCGGCAATACCGAAACCGGCGATGAAAAAGGCGATGCGCGTGGACATCTGTTCGAGGCGGCCGGGGGTGGCCTGGAAATGGGTGTTGCTGGCAGTCATAAAAATCCTTGGCGATCAGGTGCCAGCGAGGGGGGCAACGCTGGCTGACCGGTTGTGCTGTCGCACCGATCCTTTGTTCGTGCAGCCTGGTATCGGTGGCGCCTTCAGGAGGCTTCGAGGGTGGCCGAGGGGGATTGTGACAAAACTATCGGTTGAAGGTTGCAGAAAAACCCAACCGGGCCAGTGATTGGCCGGCCCATGGTCGCGCCGGCAATCGTTGCGGGCATTTCACGGCCGGGGGCCGCAGGAACAAATAATAGTGCGCAGGTGAGACGTCTATTGCGCATAATCGGCGGCTTTTGCACAAAATCATTCCACTGTGCGCCGTTGGTTTCCGGAGTTGCGCCGTTCATGAACACCAGTCTCGATGCCTATGACCTGAAGCTGCTCGCCGAGCTGCAACGCGATGCCAGTACCGCGCAGAGCGAGCTTGGCCTGCGGGTCAACCTGTCCACGGCGGCGGTCAACCGGCGGCTCAAGCGCCTGATGGACGAGGGCGTGATCGAGCGCTACACCGCGCAAGTTGCCCCGGATGCCCTCGGCCATGAGCTGAGCATCATCGTCGAGGTGGAAGTGGAGAGTGAGCGCATCGACCAGATCGACGCGCTCAAGCGCAGTTTCCAGGCCTGTCCCCAGGTCCAGCAGTGTTACTACGTGGCCGGTGAATGTGATTTCGTGCTGATTTTCTGCGTGCGCAACATGGCCCAGTACACCCAGCTGACCCGCGAGCTGTTCTTCGACAATGCCAACGTCAAGCGCTTCAAGACCCTGGTGGCGATGAACCGGGTCAAGGTCGGACTCCAGGTGCCCACCGACGGTTGAGGCTCAGGGGGTGTGCAGTGCCTGCACCAGGAAGTCGATGAACACCCGGACTTTCTGTGACAGGTGGCGCTGGCTGGGGTACAGCGCGTAGATCTGGCGGCTGGGCAGGCGTTGTTCCGGCAACACTCGCAGCAGTTGGCCACTGTCCAGCAGCGGTTGGGCGACAAAGCCGGGCAGGGCGCCGATGCCCAGGCCGGCCACCAGCATGTCGCCGAGCAGCAGGCTGTTGTCCACGGCAAAGTGCACCGGCAGCTCCAGCCGGGTCTGGCCTCGCGGGCCCTCCAGTTGCCAGTGTCCGGGATGCTCCGCCAGCCGGTAGGCCAGGCAGCGGTGGCGCCGCAGGTCGGCAATCGCGCGTGGTGTGCCCTGGGCCTGGAGATAGGCCGGTGCGGCGCAGATCACCTGCTCAACCTGTCCCAGGTGGCGCGCGATCAGGGTCGAGTCCTCCAGTTGCCGGCGAATCCGCAGGGACACATCGAAGCCTTCGCCCACCACATCCAGCACCTGATCGTTGAGGGTCAGGTCCACCTGCAATTGCGGGTAGCGCTGCATGAACGCCACCAGGATCGGCGACAGCACCTTGAGCCCGAACGACATGGGCGCGTTGACCCGCAGGCGGCCGCCGGGTTCGTGGCTGCCTGCCTGGGTGGCGCGCTCCAGGGCGTCCAGCTCATCCAGCAGATGACAGCATTCATTGAAGTAACTCTGCCCGGCTTGCGAGAGGCTCATGCGCCGGGTGGTGCGCAGGATCAGCAGACTGCCCAGGCGCTCTTCCAGTTGCCGCACCTGCTTGCTGACGGCGGCGGTGGAGTGTCCGAGGTCGGCGGCGGCCTGGCTGAAGCTGGCCCGTTCCACCACCCGGCGAAAGGTGCGCATGGCCATCAGTACATCCATATTGTTTCCCCAGGGTTGAATATCTATCCACGAATCGGCTGATTATCTCTGATTGATCCCTCAATACCATGAGCACTTCATTTCACAGGAGTGTTGTCATGGCCCATCACACAATCTCGAAGATCCTCCCCGGGGTGCTCGCCCTGGCCCTGTTCAGCGGTGCTTGCAGCGCCGCCACTGCGGCCCGCGCCGAGGTGGGGATCAGCCCTTGGGGGCCCAAGGATGAGATCGGTCGCTTGAACCTGATCACCCCTGAATCCCGGGCGGCGATCATGGCTCGGGTCAGTGGCGAACAGGCCTACGACCTGGCAGTGGACTACTTCATTGGCATGCCCAGCTGGCAGGCCGCCGGCGACCCGCCGTACCAGATGTGGATGACCCACACCCCCCACGGCAATGTGGTCGCCGATCCGATGCAGGTCGGCGAACCGATGAACCAGCACGTCAGTTACAGCGGTTCGGCAGTATCGATGTACGCCCACATGGGCACCCATATCGACGCCCTCAACCACTTCGGCCTCAACGGCAAGATCTGGAACGGCTACCGCGCCGATCAGCACCTGGGGGACCGTGGCTGGAACGTCACCGGCGCGGAAAAGCTGCCGCCGATCATTGCCCGCGGGGTGCTGATCGATGTGGCTGCGGCCAAGGGCCTGGAACAGCTGGCGGACAGCTACCGGGTGACCCGCGCCGACCTGCAACAGGCCCTGGCCAAACAGAAGGTGGCGCTGGAGAAGGGCGATGTGGTGCTGATCCGCACCGGGCGCATGCGCGACTACGACAATGCCCAGCGCTATATGGCCAACCCGCCGGGGCTGAGCCTGGATGCGGCGAAGTTCCTGGTGGAAGAGGGCGGCGCCATGGTGGTGGGGGCGGACAACCTCAGCTTTGAAACCTTCCCTTCCGAGGTCGAGGGCAATTACCTGCCGTTGCACACTTACCTGTTGGCGATGCAGGGCGCGCCGATCATGGAGCTGGTGAACCTGGAAGGCCTGTCCCGGGACAAGGTGTACCAGTTCGCCTTTATCGGTGCTTCACTCAAGCTGCGCGGTGCCGATGCCGCGCCGATCCGGCCCATGGCCTTGCCCATTCGTTGAATGGGCGAAAGGCTTTTGCTCAGGAGATGAACATGTCTACCGCGCTTTTTTCAAACCCGGTGCTGCGCTTGTCCCTGGACGGCATGCTGTTCGAAATCGAGGCGATTGCCGCCTTGCCGTCCCGAGCCTGAGCTGGCCTCTGGTGGAGCCGCTGCATTCTGCGTAATGTCAGCGGCTCGTTTTTCCGGAGGCGGTGTCATGGCGGGGTTCTACGATGCACGGGGCAATATTTATCGGGTGGTGACGCCCGCCGCGCTGCGTGGCCTGGGAATTGCCTTGCCCGGCAGTGCGGCCCAGGCGGCCCGGGACCGGCGCCTGTGGGCGGAACAGGCGATCGCCGCGCTCTGCGACTGGGCACCGGGCACCCGGCCACCCGGGGCCAAGGCCCACCGCAGCGACGGTCTGCTGGTGGGGCCGTTCCAGGCTCAGGCGCCGTTCGACCTGTTGATCGTCAACACCGACGGCACCCTGGCCGAGCGCAGCGGCAATGGCCTGACGATCTTTTCCCAGGCCCTGGCCGACCAGGGCCTGCTGGCCACCCAGGGACCGACGCTGCTGCAGGTGCATCACGACCAAGCCACGGGCGCCTCGCCGCTGGCCACTGTGGTGGAGCCGGCGCAAGTGGCGGGGCAGCAGGGCTTCTGGCTGGGTCTGGGCCAACCGGCCTTCGGGCCCGAGGCGGGCGCGGCGATGGGCGTCGAGGCGGTGACATTCAACGGTCGCGAGCTGAGCCGGGTGGCGCCGCTGCAGGCGCTGAACCCGGCGTGGGAGCACAGTCAGTTCGTGCGTATCGGCAACCCCCATTGTGTGACCCTGGGGGAAGAAGCCGACGCCTTGCCGAGCAACCCGCAGATGCTTGCGGCGCCGCTGGCGCAAGGGCTGACCGCTACGGCTTTTGCCTTGCCCCAGGGCAGCGGCGAGCCGTGCCCGGCGGGGGTCAACCTACAATGGGCACTGCGCGAGTCGGCGCAGCGCATCGTTGCCCGGGTGTTCGAGCGCGGCGAAGGGCCGACCGCGTCGTCGGGCACCAGCGCCAGCGCCGTGGCTTGTGCGGCGTGGCGGGTGGGTTGGGTCAAGGCTGGCGAGGTGCAGGTGGTGATGCCCGGCGGCACGGCGCCCTTGATGTTGCAAGAGCGCGACGGGGTGTTGACCCGGGTGAGCCTGTTCGGCACGGCGCTGGCGCTGGCTGAGTGAGGACGCTGGAGTTGCGGTGGCGTAGTGCAAAACGGCCGGAGTTCCTATAGCGTGGCGTCCGCCTTGGCTCATCTCCCGCTACGGCCCACATCTCTGGAAAGGATTCGACATGCAAAAAGGAATGCCCCGCCGAGCCTTGCTCAAAGGCTCGGTCATGGCCCTGGGGGCTTTAGTCGCTGGCAGTCTTGGCGGTTGCCTGACCAGCCAGCTGTACGAAAGCCGCGCCAGCAATGAGGTCTATACGGAAACCGTGAGCCAGTTCTATATCACGGCGGACGCGCAGAGCTTTGTCATCCTGGGCAAGAAGTACCACTACTTCGTGAGGGTCGATCCCGAGTTGCTCAAGGCTATCCAGTCGGACCTGCACGGAAAAATGCAGGCCGAGTTTTCGCAGATCCTCGTCAATGCGGGGCAGAACCTGGACGGTAACCTGCTCCTGAGAATTCCCGGGCTGGACCAGCTCGACGCCCGGCAGGTCGATGAAGCCAAGGCGTTGGGCTTCGTCGTGGCGACGTCGCAAAACGCCTTGTTGCACCGCTATGCCATTCGCGGCAGCCGCTTTAAGTCCAAACGGGATATCAGCGCCTACCAGGCCAACGCGCTGAACAGCACCTACACCCTGAATTTCTCGGCGTACCGGGAGAAGAGCAAGGTCGGCCAGGTGCTGCTGACGCCGGTGACCCTCACCGCAGATGGCGTGTTGACGATCCTCGCCTTGCCGCTGTTGCCGGTGGCGTTCATGGCGGCCCAGCCGTTTCGGGTCAAGTAGGCATCGCCTCGGATCAGTCGCCGGCCAGTTGCACCTGGGCCATCTGCCGTTGCATCAGCACCTTGCCATGGCGGATCGAATACAGCGGCAGGCCCTGGCTGCGGAGCATTTCGTAATCGCTGTCGGCCGAGAGGATCAGCAGGTTTGCCGGGCGACCCTCTTCAATCCCGTAACCCTCGCCCAGGGCCAGGGCCTTGGCGCTGTTGTCGGTGACCAGGTCCAGGGCGTTCTGCAGGTTGCGGTAGCCGAGCATGTGGCAGATGTGCAGGCCGGCTTCCAGCACTCGCAGGATGTTGCCGTTACCCAGGGGATACCAGGGATCGACGATTGAATCCTGGCCAAAACACACGTTCATCCCGGCTTCCAGCAGCTCGTTGACCCGGGTCACGCCACGGCGTTTCGGGAAGGTGTCGAAACGCCCCTGCAGGTGGATGCTTTCGGTGGGGCAGGAGACGAAGCTGATACCCGAGTGCCCCAGCAGGCGGAACAGCTTGGCGCAGTAGGCATTGTCGTAGGAGCCCATGGCGGTGGTGTGGCTGGCGCTGACCCGCGAACCCATGTCGCGGCTGCGGGCTTCTTCGGCCAGCACTTCGAGAAAGCGCGAGTGCGGGTCGTCGGTTTCGTCGCAGTGCACGTCCACCAGGCAACCGGTGCGTTCGGCCAGGTCCATGAGGAATTTCACCGAGCTTACGCCCTGGTCGCGGGTGTACTCGAAGTGCGGAATGCCGCCCACCACATCGGCGCCCAGGCGGATGGCTTCTTCCATCAGCTCGCGGCCATTGCGGAACGATTCGATGCCTTCCTGGGGGAAGGCGACGATCTGCATGTCGATCAGGTGCCCGGTCTGCTCGCGCACCTCAAGCATGGCCTTGAGGGCGGTGAGGTCCGGGTCGGTGACGTCGATGTGGGTGCGCACGTGCTGGATGCCGTGGGCGGCCAGGGCGCGAATGGTCTTGTGGGCGCGGGCGCGGGTGTCTTCGGCGGTGATGCTGGCCTTGCGTTCGCCCCAGCACTCGATGCCTTCGAACAGGGTGCCGCTCATGTTCCAGCGTGGTTCGCCGGCGGTGAGGGTGGCGTCCAGGTGAATGTGCGGTTCGACGAAGGGCGGCACCACCAGGTTGCCGCCGGCATCTAGGTGCTCGGGGCCGAAGGCCGGGACGGCGCCAGAGGTGTCGGCGCCTTGCAGGACAATGCGGGCGATGCGGCCGTTTTCCAGGTGCAGTTGGTGCAGACCTTCACGGTGGCGCAGGCGGGCGTTGGTGATCAGCATCGGGGCAATTCCTCGAGTCGGGCAATCAGTGGTTGCGCCGTGAGATCCGGGCGCTGGCCCTTGCCCCACGGTCATTGGACTGTCCTTGCGCCAGCCGCGACAAGGCCGCTGGGCAGGTACAGGGTGTTGCGTGACCGGGCCATGATAGACCCGGAACGCCTTGAATGAGCAAGGCGCGGGTTCAGCTCCGAGCCTCGGCGCCAGCGGCGGAGCGGGCGCCCAGCCAGGCGCTGAACAGGACATGACTCAGGCTGGCGACGGCGATCCCCACCAGCGGTGCGACCCAGGGCGAGCAGAACGCCGCCAGGGTGCCCAGGCCGTAGGCGGCCAGGCCCGGCCAGTTCCAGTCTGGCAACTGGCTGTCGGCCAGGCGCGGATAGCGGCCGCGCCAGCGATAGAAGAAATCCGCCATGATCACCCCGCCAATTGGCGGAATCACCGTCCCCAGCAGCACCAGATAAGGCACCAGCAAGTCATACATGCCGAGCATCGCCAAGAGGGTGCCGATCAGTGCGCCCACCAGGGTCACGGTTTTGCGCCGGTCGGTGCGCAGCAGGTTGCAGCCGGCCACGGCGAAGTTGTAGATGGTGTTGTCCTGGGTGCTCCAGATGTTCAACAGCAGCATGGCCATGGCAGCGGTGGCAAAACCTTGCAGCAACAGCACCTCGACCACGTCCGGCTGCTGGTAGACGATGGCGCCGTAGGCGCCGATCAGCACCATCAGGCCATTGCCGAGGCAGAAGCCGATCAGGCTGGCGCTCACCGCCACCCGCGCCGAGCGCGAGAAGCGGGTCCAGTTGGTGGCCTGGGTCGCGCCGCTGACAAAGGTGCCGAACACCAGGGTCAGGGCGGTGGACAGGTCCAGGCTGGCGCTCGGGGTGAGGGCCAGCAGGCCGTCGAGACCGCCGACCTGGGTGGTCGCCACCGCCATCGACAGCACCAGCAGCAGCCCCATGGCCGGCACGGCGATCCACGACAGGATCTCCAGGCCGCGATACCCGATATAGGCGGTGGCGCAGAAGGCCATGCCGAACAGCAGCATCAACCCCAGCACCGCGCCCGCATCCAGCTGGAAGTACTTGCCCAGCACCACCGCGGCGGTTGCGGTGCCCCAGGCGTACCAGCCGACCTGGGTCAAGCCGAGGATCAGGTCGCTGAGCTTGCTGCCCCGCTCACCGAAGCAGAAGCGCCCCATCAGCACCGTGTTCAGCCCGCTCCTGAAGGCGATGTAGCCCAGGCTCGCGGCGTACACCCCCAGCAGCAGGTTGCCGACCAGGATCACCAGCAGCAGGGTGGTGAAGTCGAACGCCACCCCCAGCTTGCCGCCGGCGAACATGGTGGCGGTGAAGAAGGTGAAGCCCAGCAGCACCATGGCCATGGAGGCCAGACCCTTGCGGGCGTGCGGCGGAACTTCGCTCAGGGGGTAGTCGTTGCCGGGTTCGTGCTGGGTCATGGGCCTGTCCCTGGTCGCTGAGTGATAGCCGGTTGCTGCAGCCGGCGTGCCAAGCGGCCTGACAACCGGGGAGCTGCCCGGCAGGTATAGACGATGGCGGGCATTCAGCCACGGGTGCGCGCCTGCAGAGGCACGAAAGCGGTGCAGGCGGCGTCATCTTGAGTCACGCCGCTGTGGATCAGTCGAACAGCACCTGGGTGGTCTTGCCTTGATGAAAGTCGAAGGCTTCCTGGATATCCCGTTCCACGGTGCGGCCCAGGGACAGCGGCGGCAATTGGTCGAGGGCAAAGAAACCGGCGTCGGTGGCTTCGCTGCCGGCCACCGGGGCCGGGCCGCCGTGGCGCTCGCAGAGAAAGTACAGCTTGTAGAAGTCGCGGTGATCGGCTTTGTAGGGGCCCTTGGCCTTGTGCCGGACGCCGTACAAGGCGCGCACCGACACCTCAAGCCCGGCTTCTTCGTGGATTTCCTTGATCACGTTTTCGCTGGCCGACAGGCCCACATCGGCATAACCCCCGGGCAGGGCCCAGAGACCGTCGTGCTGTTCGCGCACCAGGAGGATCTTGCCGTCCTCGATCAGCGCGCCGCGCACTTCGACCATCGGTGTCGAGTAGCGCTGGGCGAAGTCCGACACCAGGTCGGTGATGCGTTCCAGGGGCACGTTGCCCAGTTGCGCCAGCATGTCGTGGGCGATATCGGCGATTTCCTGGTAGCGCTCGCGGTCGTGCACGTCCTTGCAAAAATGCAGGCCGGTGGAGGCGATGGCTTGCAGGCGTTTGGCGTGGGTCAGCCAGTGGCTTTCCATGAGAGGGGTTCCTGCGACGTCAGAAAGAAGGCGCCTGTTTTAAGCCCTTGGCGGCCAGGGAGCAAGCGCCACGCCGTGGCCGGCGGCGTGACGCGGTGGGATCACCCCCCGAGGTCTTGCAGATGGCAACGCACTTGTTGCGTCGCGTTGCCCAGCAGCTGTTGCGGCTGTTCGCAACCCGGGCCGCGACGGCTGCAGCGGTCGAAGAAGAAACAGCCGCTGGGCAGCTTGCGGTTGCCCGGCAGTTCGGTGGGGGCCGATACCTGGCTGTCCGCCAGCGGCGCACCCAGGCGTGGCACCGCCTCCAGCAGCAGTTGGGTGTAGGGATGGCGCGGTCGCTCCAGCACTTGCTCGGCGCTGCCCAGTTCGACGATCTGCCCCAGGTACATCACCGCCACCCGGTCGGCCATGTGCCGCACCACCGAGACGTTGTGGGAGATCAGCACGAAGGTCAGGCCGCGGCTGCGTTGCAGGTCCGCCAGCAGGTTGAGGATCTGCGCCTGCACCGAAATGTCCAGGGCCGAGGTCGGCTCGTCGAGGACGATGATGTCCGGGTTCGACGCCAGGGCCCGGGCAATGGCGATGCGCTGGCGCTGGCCGCCGGAGAACTGGTGCGGGTAGCGCTCCAGGTATTCGCCGCGGATGCCCACCTGCTGCGCCACCTTGGCGGCGATCTCGCGCATCTGTGCGGCCGGGGTGTTGCCCAGGGCGAACAGCGGCTCGGTGATGATCTTCCAGATCGGCAGGCGCGGGTCGAGGGACGATTGCGGGTCCTGGAACACGATCTGCACGTGGCTGTGGCGCTCGCGGTCGCTGGCGTAGGCCCAGCGCAGGTCGCCGCTGCTGGGCTTGACCAGGCCCATCAGCAATTGCGCCAGGGTGCTCTTGCCGCAGCCGGACTCGCCGACGATGCCCAGGGTTTCCCCGGGGCGCAGTTCCAGGTCGATGCCGTTCAGCGCGTGGGCGAAGGCCCGGGGCCGGCCCAGCCAGTCATGGCTCAGGGGGAAGCGGACTTGCACGTCGTTGAGGCGCAGCAGCGGCGCGTTGCCGGTGTACGAGGCGGTGGCAGTCATTGGGCGGACTCCGGGGCAGCCAGCCAGCAGGCGCTCTTGTGCTGCTGGCTGGCGTTGATCGAATGCAGCGGCGGCCGTTGCGCACATATCGCCATGGCCTGCGGGCAACGTTCGCGGAAGGTGCAGCCAGCGGGCAGGTGGGCGAGGTTGGGCACCTGCCCGGCAATGGTCAGCAGCGGCTCGCCGGGGCGCACTTGCTCCGGCAGGCCGCTGAGCAGGCCACGGGTGTAGGGATGCTGCGGGTCGAGCATGACCTGGGCGGTGCTGCCTTGCTCGACCACGGCGCCGGTGTACATCACGTAGACCCGGTCGCAGAACTGCGAGACCACCGCCATGTCGTGGGTGATCAAGAGGATCGCGGTGCCCCGTTGCCGGGCCTTCTCGCGCAGCAACAGCAGCACCTGGCGCTGCACGGTGACGTCCAGGGCGGTGGTCGGTTCGTCGGCGATCAGCAACTGCGGGTCACAGGAAAACGCCAAGGCGATCATCACCCGCTGGCGCATGCCGCCGGACAGCTCGAAGGGGTAGGCCTGCAGCACCTGCTCGGGGTCGGCGATGTGCATGTCGCGCAGCAGGGCGATGGCCTTGGCCCGGGCCTGGTCCTGGCTCAGGCGCTGGTGATGGATGATCACATCGAGCATCTGCCGGCCGATGCGCCGGGTCGGGTTGAGGGCGGTCATCGGCTCCTGGAAGATCATCGCCGCATCGCGGCCACGGATCTGCAGCAGCTGTTTTTCCGGGGTGGCGAGCATGTCCCGGCCCAGCAGCGACAGGCTGCCGGAGGTAATGCGGTAGCTGCGCTCGGGCAGCAGGCGCAGGCTGAGCATGGCGGTCACCGACTTGCCGGAGCCGGACTCGCCGACCACGCCGACGATCTCCCCCGGGTTGACGTGCAGCGACACGCCGTTGAGGGCCTGCACATTGCTGCGGTAGGCGGGGAATTCCAGGCTCAGGTTATCGATGTTGAGAACGGCGGATGAGCTCATGGTCATTTCCCCTGTTGCCGTGGGTCGAGCAGGTCACGGATGCCGTCACCCAGCAGGTTGAAACCGGTGGCGGTGAACAGGATCGCCAGCCCGGGAAAGGTCGAGTACCACCAGTTGTCGAGGATGAAGTTGCGCCCGGTGGCCACCATCGCCCCCCATTCGGCGGTGGGCTGCTGCGCCCCCAGGCCAATGAAGCCCAGGGCCGAGGCCATGAGGATGGCGCTGCCGATGTCCAGGCTCAGTTGCACCAGCAACGGCGGCATGGCGTTGCGCCCCACGTGCCAGCTGACGATGTGCCAGCGCCCAGCGCCGTAGGTCTGCGCCGCCTTGACGTAGCCCATCTGGCGGATGCTCAGGGCCTGGCCCCGGGCCAGGCGCACGTAGAACGGAATGCGCACCAGGGTGATCGCCAGCATGGCGTTGAACAGGCTCGGGCCCAGGGCGGCGGCCAGGGCCATGATCAGCACCAGCGACGGCACCGACAGCATGATGTCCATCAGGCGCATGATCAGGCTGTCGAAGCGCCCGCCGATGATCCCCGACAGGCAGCCCAACAGGCCACCGGCCAGGCACGAGGCGAAGGCCACGAACAGGCCCACGCCCACCGACTGGCGGCTGCCATGGAGCACACGGCTGAACAGGTCGCGGCCGACTTCGTCGGTGCCGAACCAATGGGCGGCGCTGGGGGCGGCCAGGCGCTGGGCCAGGTTCAGGGCATTGGGGTCATGGCTCGACAGCCAGGGAGCGAAGGCCATGCACAGCAGCACCAGCAGGGTCATGCCCAGCCCGGCGATGGTCAGCGGGCTCTGCCGCACGCGGTAGCCCAGGTAGGCCAGGCGCGCGCGCCAGTCATTGGCTTGCGCGGGCACCGGCAGGGGAATGTTCAAGGGAGCGGACATCTCAATTTACCTCGCCAATGCGCGGGTCGATCACCCGGTACAACAGGTCGATCGCCATGTTCAGCAGCACATAAATGAACGACACCAGAATCGCGAAGCCCATCACCGCCGGGAAATCCAGGGCCTGGATCGACTTCACCACGTAGGCGCCCATGCCCGGCCAGGCGAACACGGTTTCGGTCAGCACCGCGCCGTACAGCAGGTCGCCCAGGGTCAGGCCGAGCACCGTCACCGAAGGAATCAGCGCGTTGGGCAGGGCGTGGCGCAAAATCACCGCCCAGCGCGACAGGCCGTAGGCCCGGGCGGTGCGGATGTAGTCCTCGCCGAGCTGGTCGAGCATGGCCGAGCGGATCTGCCGCGCCACCACCCCGAGGTTGACGAAGCCCAGGGTCACCGCCGGCAGGATCAGGTGCTGCAGGGCATTGAAAAACAGCGGAATGTCGCCGGCCAGCAGCGAGTCGATCAGGTAGAAGCCGCTGATGGTTGGCGGCGGCTCCAGGCCTTCGTCCAGGCGCCCGCTACCGGGCAGCCAGCCCAGGTGGCCGTAGAACAGCAGGATCAGCCCCAGACCCAGCCAGAACGCCGGGGTGGAAATCCCGGTGACCGCCAGGGTGCGGGCGATCTGGTCGATAAAGCGGTTGTGATAGACCGCCGACAGCACCCCCAGCGGCACCCCCACCAGCACCGACAGCAGCAGGGCGGCCAGGGCCAGTTCAAGGGTCGCCGGGAAGAAGGTCTGCAGGTCTTCCAGCACCGGGCGGCTGGTGCGGATCGAGGTGCCCAGGTCGCCGTGCAGCAGGTCGAGCATGTAGCGCCCATATTGCTGGTACAGCGGCAGGTCCAGGCCCAGCTGGTGGCGGATGTTCTGCACGATGGCATCGCTGGCCCGGTCGCCGGCGATCAGCCGCGCCGGGTCACCGGGAATCAGGTGCGAGATGGTGAAGGTAATCAGCGAAACCCCGACCACGACCAGCAACAGGCCGAGCAGGCGTTTGCGCAACATATTCAGGAAGGCCATGAGGCAACCTCGTTAACGCTTGACGAACGGCAGGGCGCACGACGGCGTCCAGCCGGGAACACGGCAACCCGGCGCCGACCCGGTTCAGAGGGCGGCGACCGGGACTACGGGCGCGGTCCTACTTGCTGATTTCAGCGATGTTGAACACCTGTTCCAGCATCGGATGGAACACGTAGCCCTTCACCGAATCACGCATCGGCAGGCTGTAGTTCTTCTGATACAGGTAGGCGTAGACGTTGTCCTTGAGGACGATCTTCTGCGCCTTCTGGTACAGCTCGATGCGCTGGGCGGTGTCGTTGGTGGCGGCCGCTTCGCGGATCAGGCTGTCGACCTCGGGGTTGCTGTAGAACGAGCGGTTGCCCGGCAAGCCCTGCAGGCTGGAGTCGAACCAGAAGTTCATGAACATGTAGGGGTCGGCGAAGTCCGGGCTCCAGGAGCCGATGGCCACGTCGTAGTCACCCTTGCCGACCCGTTCACGCATGGTGGCGTTGGCCAGCTTTTCCATCTTCAGGTTGATCCCCAGGGGCGCCAGGCCCGCTTGCAGGGTCAGGCCGATGGATTCCCAGTTGGCGTCCTTGTCCGAGTACAGGTAGGTCAGGTTGCTGATCTTCTGCGGGGCCTTGGCCAGGCTGGCCTTGGCGCCGTCGAGGTTCTGCTGCATCAGCGGCAGGCTCGGGTCGTGGGCCCACATGCCGTCGGGGATCGGCCCGTTCATCAGCTTGGCCTGGCCCTTGAGGATGCCGTCGACGATGCCTTTGTAGTCGATGGCCTGGACCAGCGCCTGACGTGCCTCGACATTGTTCAGGGGCGCGCGCTGGTTGTTCAGGTACAGGTAGTTGACCCGCAGCGAGGGGAAGGTCTGGATCACCACTCCGGACTTGCCGGCCAGGGTGCCGAGCTGGTCCTCGGGCATGTCCTCGATGATGTCCAGGTCGCCGCGCTCCAGTTGCAGGCGGCGCACCGAAGCCTCGCTGATGATCTTGATCACCACCTTGTTCAGGCTCGGCTTGGGCCCGGCGTAGTAGCTGTTGGGCTCCAGCGTCAGCGACTGGCCCTTCTGCCAGTTGCTCAGGCGGAAGGCCCCGGAGCCGGCGGTGTGGGTCGACAGGTAGGCGTTGACGTCCTCGCCCTTGTTGGCCACGTCCGGGTTGATGATGCCGCCGCCGTTGTGGGCCAGGGTGTAGAGGAAGGGCGCATAGGGCTTCTTCAGGGTGAAGCGCACGGTCAGCGGGTCGACCACCGCCACGCTCATGTCATCCGGGAAGGCTCCGGACGGGCCTTGCTTGAGCTGCATCAGGCGCTCGAAGGAGAACTTCACCGCCGCGGCGTCCACCGGTTTGCCGTCGTCGAATTTATTGCCGGGCTTGAGCTTGAAGTCCCAGGTCAGGTTGTCGGCGGAGGTGCTCCAGCTCTCGGCCAGGTCGCCTTGGACTTCGGTGCTGCCCTTGCCGTTCTCGACCTTGTAGGTCACCAGCTTCTGGTAGGCCGGGTAGGTCACGGCCCAGTCGTTGTTGTCGATGGTCACGGCCGGGTCGAGGGTCTGCGGGTCGGCGGCCTTGCCGATCATCAGGGTGTCCTTGGGCGCGGCGGCGCTGGCCGCCTGCCAGGCGCCCAGGCTCAGGGCGGCGCACAGCAGCGACAGGGCGACACGGGTGGACAGACGCACATCAGGGTGATTGCGGTTAGGGGTCATGCCGGTTTCCTTGATCATTCGATTAATGGAAGTTCGTCAGGTTTTTTATAAAAGCTATAACCGGGCAGTTGTTGCTGAAGCGGTGTTGCAGTACGACCGGCTTGGGGCAGTGGGCTGCCTGTTGTTGTGGCCGGCTGGGGAACGGGAAATCAGTGTTCGAAGGGCTGGTCGTGCTCCTGGATCAGGGGGAAGTCCTCGGCGTTGGGCAGCTCGTAGTGCCACCACTCGGTGGGGATCGCCTCGAAGCCGGCGCTGAGCATGATCCCCAGCAGCATCAGGCGATTGCGCTGCACCTGGGGCGGCAGGTCGCTGTAGAACTGGTGCGACTTGGGCTCCATGGCATCGAAGGCGGTGCCCATGTCCAGCGCCTGGCCGCTTTCATCCACCAGGGTCAGGTCCACGGCCACGCCACGGGTGTGATGCGAGCCCAGGCGCGGGTCGCGCACGTAGTCCGGGTCGGGCAGGGCCTGCCACAGCAGCTGCTGGGCGTAGGCCGGGCGATAGGCGTCGTAGATGCGCAGGCCCAGGCCGGCCATGCGCGCCAGCTGGCTGGCCTTGTACAGGCAGGCCGCGGCGTCCTTGTGCAGCAGGCAGCGGGCGTTGCGGTAGATCACCTGGCCGGCCAGGTTGTCGGCGCTGGCGTAGACCAGGTCGATTTCCAGTTGGTGGCGCTGGGCGTCGATTTCGACAAGGGGGCTGTTGTTCACTCACTCACTCCATCTTGGGGCACGCTTGAAGGTCAGGATTCGAACTGGCCGAAGGCTTCCTGCAGCTTGCGGTTTTTCGCCAGGCGCTCATCCAGGCGCTCGCCATAGCCCTCGGCCACCGCGGACACCATCAGGTTGAACAGGCAGGTCAGCGGCGCCAGGGAATCCCAGAACTGGCCGACATCGGTTTTCAGTTGCAGCAGGTCCAGCGGGTAGTCCCGGGCCCAGGGGCATTGCAGGTCGGTGACCAGGGCCAGGGGCAGGGCGTTGGCGTTGGCCACTTCGCAGAAGGTCTGGGTGATGGCGGAGTAGGCGCGAAAGTCGGAAATGATCGCGTAGGGCTTGGCGAAGCCCGAGTTCAGGGTTTCCGCGTAGATGCCCGACAGGCCGTCGACGTAATAGACCTTGGGCCGGATGTATTCCAGGTGGCTGTGGAAGGCGTTGAGAATGCCCCGGGTCGACTGGATACCGATGATGAACACCGCGTCGGCCTCGACGATCTGCCGCACGATGGCGGCGAAGGCCGGGCTGCGGGCCAGGCCATAGACATGCTGGATGGCCTCGATCTCGCGGTGCATCGAGCGCTCCAGGGCATCGTCCTGATGGGCTTCACTGCGAAACGCGCCGAGCCGGTCGGTGATCAGCCAGGAGGCCGGGGCATCGCCGCGCAGGCCTTGCTTGACGTCATCCAGGTTGCGGTAGCCCAGGGAACGCAGGAAGCGCCCCACGGATATGCCCGTGGTGCCGGCTTGCTGGGCGATGCTGTCGGCGGTCTCGAAGGGCAACTGCTGGAGGTTGGCCAGCAGGTAGGTGGCGATGCGCTTGCCGGTGGGCGTCAGGCTTGCAAACTGCTGTTCCAGGGTGACTTGGAAACTGTTCTTGTCCATGACCATCTCGCCAGGCGTTCGCGGAAAATGTTATTGAAATTTCATTTTTGTAGATCGTGTTAGAAACATAACATCGGCCTTCGCGGCAAAACAAGGCTTTTGTGGTGCCGTGTCGTTTTCCGCAAGAAGTGTCGCGGGAGGCTCTTTTCAGCGAGGAGGGGCGGGGCTGCTCAGCCACTGGCCGAGGTCGATGATGGCGCTTTCCGCGGTGCGGCTGCGACCGCTCCAGGAACAGGCCAGCATCAGGTTGCGCGGCAGATTGAAGTCTTCCACCGCAAACCCCTGGGCATCGCGGCCTAAGGCGTCATGGGACACCTGCTGGCGCAGGGTTGCGGGGCCGCTGAAGTAGGCCCACACCGGCTTGCCCAGGGCGATGGCCACGCCCACTTCAAAGGCGGTGCCGGAATCCGGTTCCAGGCCGCGAAAGTCGTTGAGGTTGGCCAGCAGGGCGTCGCTGTCGCGGATCATGGCCAGGTTCTGCTGGCAGATCCACTGCGCGCAGGCTTCTGGCGAGAGGTGCTGCGGCGCCTGGTTATCCAGAGGGAACAGGCCGTGCAGGCCCTGGGCGCTGCACAGTTGCTTGAGGTACTCGCCATGGGCCAGGGCGTCGGCGCGAAACACATCGAAGCCAGCGAGGTAGATACGTGGGCTCATGGGCAGCTCGATCTCTTCTGTGGCGAGGGAGCTTGCTCCCGCTGGGTGGCAGCGCCACCCCAAAGGCGCTAAACGCGGTGCTCCAGGCCGATCACTGATTCGGCGTCATCAGCCCAGCCGCGCAGGTCACGGCTTATTCGCCGCGATAGATGCAGCCGCTGGTGCAGGTTTCGTGGATGCGGATCGCGCTCAGCTCCGGCAGCAATGGCTTGAGCTCGTTCCAGATCCACTTGGCCAGGACTTCGCTGGTGGGGTTTTCCAGGCCGGGGATGTCGTTCAGGTAGTTGTGGTCCAGGCGCTCGTAGAGCGGCTTGAAGATCGCCTTGATTTCCGAGAAGTCGCGGATCCAGCCGGTGTGCGCGTCGACCTCGCCACTGAGGTGGATCGCCACCTTGAACGAGTGGCCATGCAGGCGGCCGCACTTGTGGCCTTCAGGCACGAAGGGCAGGCGATGGGCGGATTCGAAGGTAAATTCTTTGAAGATTTCCACAGTGTCGGTCAGCTCTGTCAGGTGGCGTCGCCCGCGGGCGAGTTGAGGCAGGCGGCGAGTTTATCAGCTTGGCTCCCGGGCTGCGGAAAAACCCTGACTAAAGGGTCAGTCCGCCGCGCCGGTGGGTTTCTAGAGGCTTTGCAGGCGTTCGCCCAGGCGGTTCTGCGCCGCCAGTTCGAGGAATTCGTCGCCCAGGCGCCGGCTTTCGTCCATGGCGCTGCGCCAGTATTTCTGCCGGCTGGCGTCGTCGCCCATGAAGCGCTTGAAATCGTTGCGGTCCGGCAGCTTGCCGTAGGGCAGGTGCGCCAGGTACTCCTTCGACGGCGCCAGCAGCAGGACGTCGCGCAGGCGTTCCGGGCTGGCCCGGCGCCAGGGCAGGGTCTTGTCGAACCAGCCAGGGATCACCCGGTCGGTGAAGTGCGGGTAGAGCACGATGTCGCTGCCGCTGTAGGGCAGGTCCAGGTGGTAGTCCAGCAGGCCGCCGTCGCGGAAGGTGCCGGCGCCGGCACCGGGCAGTTCGCGCACGCCCTGCATGACCATGGGGATCGAGCCTGAGGCCAGCAGCGCCTGGCGCAGGTTGCCGCGATCCAGGGGCACGAAGCGCGAGGGGAAGTCCTCCAGGGCCTGCAGCGGCGGGGCCAGGCGCGGGTCGTGCAGCACCAGGCGCTCGAAGTGCCGGGACAGGCGCGCGCGGCCGCGCAGGTTGTCGGCGATCACCGAGGACAGCCCCAGGCCCAGGCGCCCGCGGTGATCGTCGGCGAGCAGGCCGTGGCTTTTGACCACCATGATGTTGAGGCGGTAGTGAGGGTTGTCGAGGATTGTCGCATCGCGACCATCGAGCAGGTCGTCGAGCATGCGCTGCGAGCTGTGGCTGATCTGCGCCATGCTCACGCCCTTGGCGAAGCTCTGGGCGTTGTACAGCTGGCCCAGGCGGCGGATGCCTTCGGCGGCGTCCGGAAGGCAGGCGCTGGCGAAGCGCCAGGAGCCCACCGAGGCGCCGATCAGCGAGCGTTCGCGGGGCGCGGCGGGCAGCCATTCACCGAACAGCGCCAGGTCCAGGCCCTGAATGCCCAAGGCCTTGGGGCCGCCGGCGGCGCCCGGCAAGGTGCCGACTTCGCCGGCGTGCAGGCCTTGGCGGCGGATGCGCGCCAGGGCGCGAGGGCCGGCCTTGAGGGTCAGGGCGGGAAACTTGATATGGATGGCGGTCATACCGGGCTCACTCTTGAATCAGCCGCCGAGTATAGAGAACCCGGGCGCCGGGGGCCGAGTGAAAGTTCTGTCAGGGCCATGCTGGCGATTCAGTTTCAATTAAGTTGCCTTGGGTATCGTCTGCGGCATCGGCTTTTTGGCCCCTGACCTTGGAGAACCGCCATGAAAACCCTGACCGCGCTGTTCAGCGCCAGCCTGATTGCCCTGAGCACCGGCCTGGTCGCCAGCCTGACCCACGCCCGCGACCTGGGCCCTGACGAAGCCCTGCGGCTGCGCGACGCTGGTACCATTGTGTCCTTTGAAAAACTCAATGCCACGGCCCTGTCCCGGCATCCTGGGGCGAGCATCAGTGAAACCGAGCTGGAAGAGGAGTACGGCAAGTACATCTACCAGGTTGAGCTGCGCGACCCGCAGGGACTGGAATGGGACCTGGAACTGGACGCGGTGAGCGGCCAGGTACTCAAGGATCATCAGGACACCTAATGAACCGGACTCTGCGCATCGCCGGCAGCTGCGCCGCCCTGGCGCTGCTGTTCTGCTCCCTGGCTCAGGCCCGCGACCTGGACCAGGACGAGGCCCTGCGCCTGCGCCAGCGGGGGGTGATCCTGCCCCTGGAGCAACTGCTCAAGCAGGCCCTGGACCGTTACCCCGGGGCCCGGCTGCTGGAAGCCGAGCTGGAGGAAAAACATGATCTGTACATTTATGAGGTCGAGCTGTTGACCGTGGACGGCGTGGTCCGCGAGCTGGACCTGGACGCCGCCACCGGGCGCCTGTTGAAAGATGAGGAAGACGACTGATGCGCCTGCTTGTGGTGGAAGACCATGTATCCCTGGCCGATGAGCTGCTTGAAGGCCTGAAGCTCCAGGGCTACGCCGTGGATTGGCTGGCGGACGGCCGCGACGCGCTGTACCAGGGCGCCAGCGAACCCTACGACCTGATCATTCTCGACCTCGGCTTGCCCGGGGTGCCGGGCCTGGACGTGTTGCGCCAGTGGCGCGCGGACGGGCTGGCGACCCCGGTGCTGGTGCTCACCGCCCGCGGTTCCTGGGCCGAGCGCATCGAGGGGCTCAAGGCCGGCGCCGACGATTACCTGAGCAAGCCCTTTCATCCCGAGGAGCTGCACCTGCGGGTCCAGGCCCTGCTGCGGCGTTCCCACGGCCAGGCCAACCAGCAGACCTTGCAAGCCGCCGGGCTGCACCTGGACGAGGGCCGCCAGTGCGTGGTCCGCGATGGCCAGGACGTGCTGCTGACCGCCGCCGAGTTCCGCCTGCTGCGCTACTTCATGCTGCACCCGCAGCAGATCCTGTCCAAAAGCCACCTGGCCGAACACCTCTACGACGGTGAAACCGAGCGCGACTCCAATGTGCTCGAAGTCCACGTCAACCACCTGCGACGCAAGCTCGGCCGCGAAGTGATCGAAACCCGCCGCGGCCAGGGCTATCTGTTCGGCGCAAGTGCTTCGTGAGGTCGATCCAGCGGCGTCTGAGCCTGGGCCTGATCACGGTGATGCTGGTGGTCGGCCTGGTGCTGGCCCAGACCAGCCTCTGGCTGTTTGAAGTGGGCCTGCAGCGTTACCTGGAGGCCGGGCTGCGGGAAGACAGCGAGAGCCTGCTGCTGGCCCTGGTGCGCGGCCCGCAAGGCTTGCAGCTGGACGAGCGGCGCCTGTCGCCGGCCTATCAGCGGCCCTTTTCCGGGCATTACTTCCGGATCGATTTTGCCGACGTGCACTGGCGTTCCCGCTCCCTGTGGGACCAGGAGCTGCCGCAGTTGCCGCGCGCCGGCCTGCAAAGCGACCTGCAACTGGGGCCCGAGGGCCAGCAACTGCTGGTGTTGCGCAGCGACTACAAGCGTCTGGGCCAGTCCATTTCCATCAGCGTGGCCCAGGACTACACCCCGGTGCGCGAGAGCTTCCAGCGCATGCGTCAGGTCGGTCTTGGCCTGGGGCTGGCGGGGTTGCTGCTGATCCTGCTGCTGCAGCGCATGACCGTGCGCCGGGCCCTGCGTCCCCTGGAAACCGCCCGCGAGCAGATCGCCCAGTTGCAACAGGGCCAGCGCTCGCAACTGGATGCCCGGGTGCCGCTGGAACTGGAGCCGTTGGTGGCGCAGATCAACCATTTGCTGGCCCACACCGAAGACAGCCTGAACCGCTCGCGCAATGCCCTGGGCAACCTGGGTCACGCCCTGAAAACCCCGCTGGCGGTACTCCTGAGCCTGGCTTCGGGGCCCAGGCTCGATGACCACCCCGAGGTGCGCAAGGTGCTGCTGGAGCAATTGCAGCAAGTGCAGCAACGCCTCAACCGCGAACTCAACCGCGCGCGGCTGGCGGGGGATGCATTGCCCGGGGTGCTGTTCGAATGCGATGCCGAACTGCCGGGCTTGCTGGCGACCTTGAACATGATCCATGGCGAGCACCTGGACCTGAGCTACCAGGCGCCATCGGGGCTGCGCCTGCCCTGGGACCGGGAAGACCTGCTGGAGCTCTTGGGCAACCTGCTGGACAACGCCTGCAAGTGGGCCGATGCCCAGGTGCGCCTGAGCGTCGAGGAGCGGCCGCAGGGCTTTTGCCTGCGGGTGGAGGACGACGGCCCGGGTATTCCCGAAGCACGGCGGGCAGAGGTGCTTGGTCGTGGCGCCCGGCTGGATGAACGGACCGATGGCCATGGCTTGGGCCTGGGCATCGTGCGCGACATCGTCGATGCCTGTGGCGGCCGCCTGAGCCTGGGGCAAAGCGAGTGGGGCGGCTTGCGGGTGGAGATCGAGCTGCCCAGGCGCTGAGCGCACCGGGTGATCGACCGGCGAGCGCTGGCAGCCGGTGGATCTTTGCGTCCCTGTGGGCCGTTGCGGCTCCCCCCATCTCGGATCGGCATTGGCCCTGTAGGCGCTGCTGAGGGTGCGAAGCTGCGCAAAGGCCCATGGGGCCTTTGGCGTCCTCAAGGGCTACAGGCTCAGGCGCGGAACTGGTCCATCAGGCTCTGTTGCTGGTTGGCCAGGCTGTTGAGGGACTGGCTGACTCGCGCCGATTCATTGGCCTGTTCCGACAGCGATTCGGTGACGTCGCGAATGGTCGCCACGTTGCTGTTGATCTCCTCGGCCACCGCGCTCTGCTGTTCGGCAGCGCTGGCGATCTGCAGGTTCATGTCGCTGATCACCGTCACCGCGTCGCCGATCTGGCGCAGGGCGGTCACGGCCTGGCCCACTTGTTCGACGCTGCCCTGGGCCTGGCGATGGCTGCTGTTCATGGAGCCCACCACGTCCCGGGTGCCGGTTTGCAGTTGCTCGATCACCTGGCGGGTTTCCTCTACCGATTCCTGGGTGCGCTGGGCCAGGTTGCGCACTTCGTCGGCCACCACCGCGAAGCCGCGCCCGGCTTCCCCGGCCCGGGCCGCTTCGATGGCGGCGTTCAACGCCAGCAGGTTGGTCTGCTCGGCAATCGAGCGGATCACTTCCAGTACCGTGCCGATCTGTTCGCTGTTGGCGGCCAGGCCTTCGACCTGAGTCATGGCGGCGCTCATGTCGGCGGCCAACTGGTCGATGCTGCGGGTGGTGCGGTCGATTACGCTCAGGCCCTGTTGCGTGGCCTGGTCGGCATCCCGCGCCGCCTGGGCGGCCTGGGCCGCGCTGCGGGCGACGTCCTGGGCGGTGGCGCTCATTTCGTGGGAGGCGGTGGCCACCTGATCCACCTGGCGATACTGCTGTTCCATGCCGGCGCTGGTCTGGGTGGCGATGGCCGATGACTGGTCGGCGGTGCCGCGGGCGTCCTGCACCGAGCGTTTCACTTCGGCAATGATCGGTTGCAGCTTGTCGAGGAAACGGTTGAACCAGCCGGCCAGCTGGCCCAGCTCGTCCTGCTTGTCGTAGGCCAGGCGCCGGGTCAGGTCGCCTTCGCCGCTGGCGATGTCTTCGAGCATGTGGGCCACGCCGAGGATCGGCCGGGTCACGCTGCGGGCCATCAGCCACACCAGCAGCAGGCCGACCACGGCGGCCAGCAGGCCCAGGCCGAGTTCGATCAGGGTGCCGCTGCGGTTACCGGCGTCGAGCTGGTTTTTCAGGGCTTCGGCCGGGCCCACCAGGACCTTTTCCGGCACGTCCAGCAGCACGCCCCAGGGTTTGCCACCGGGAATCGGGGTGAAGGGGGCGAGCACCTTGAGTTCATGGTTGCTGTGCAGGCTGTGGGTCTGGGTGCTGCCGGCCAATTGGCGAATCAGATCGGCGCCGTTAAGGCTGTCGACGCTGTCCAGGCGCTGGCTGAGCTTGCTGGCGTCCGGACTGTAGCCGGCCAGCAGGCCCACCGGGCTCAGGATGCTGACGTTGGTCTGGCCGGCGTAGAGCTTCTGGCTGGCGTTGCGGCTGATGGCCTGCAGGCTGTTGAGGTTGATGTCCACCGACAGCGAGGCGATGACTTTGCCGTTGACCAGCAGCGGGAAGACGATGCTGGTCATCAGCACCTTCTGGCCGGCGATGTCATAGAAGTAGGGTTCGATCACGCAGGGCTTGAGGGTGCTGCGCGGGCAGGTGAACCAGGCGTTGGCCGGCTGGCCGCTGGGGCCGGTGCGGGTGTCGCTCATGTCGCTTTCCGGCAGCGCCATGGCGGTCAGCTGGCCCGGGGTGGGCTGGGACCAGTACAGGGCGAAGCGGCCCTTTTCGTTGCTGCCCAGCTCGCCCTGGCCGCTGAACAGTTCGTCCTTGCCATCCAGGGCGTTGGCTTCGAACACCAGGGACAGGCCCAGCAGGTCGGGGTTGGCCTGCAGCGCCGACTTGACCTGGCGGGTCAGGTCCTCGCGCAGGTCGAAGGCGTCGAGAAAACGCTTCTCGGCCTGTTCCCGCAGGAACAGCACCTGGCGCGAAAAACCGTGGCCATATTGGTAGGCGTCCATGAACTGCTGGCGAATGCCCAGCGCCTGGACTTCGCCCTGGGCCTCGATCCGCGCCTGGGCGGCTTCGTTGAGCATCTCCATGCTCGACGCCTTGACCAGCTCGGAGCTGTGCTCCATGCGATACAGCGAAAGCCCCACCAACAGCGAGACGATGCCCAACAGGCAGAGTCCGGCCAGCAAGGTGATCTTCCATTGGATGGAGAGTTGTCTGAGTGGCATGGAGGCGTCCTTTATTCGATAAATATCTGAGACATCGCACTGTAACGGCCGACGAACGGTGTTCTTTAAACGCTTGTTCGAAATAAACCGCGAGGCGCTGGGGCTGCTGCGCTGCCCGACGCGAGCAAGCTCCCTGGTCACGGGTACGGGCTCGGTCTTGGGAGCTTCGCGAGCAAGCTCGCTCCTACAGGGGCGGGGGCGGGGTTTTGACAAGCCGGTTGCGCTGCTGCAAAGTGCGCGCCCTCTAATAAGACCCACTTTCATTTCGATGTCGGCAGCCCGCTGCCTTCCGGTCGGTCACAGGCTTTTGCGCCATTTTTGCCGGCGCAGTAATGAGGTAACGATGATTAACGCAGTAATTGCCGCGGTTGGCGTGATGCTGGTGCTCAGCCTGTCCCGCGTGCATGTAGTGATCGCCCTGATCGTTGGCGCGCTGGTGGGCGGCCTGACCGGCGGCCTGGGCATCGAGGCCACGCTCAAGGCGTTCAACAGTGGCCTGGGCGGTGGCGCCACCGTGGCCATGTCTTACGCCTTGCTCGGCGCGTTCGCCGTGGCCATCGCCAAATCCGGCCTGGCCCACGCCCTGGCGGACAAGATCCTGGTGCTGGTGGATCGCCAGGACGCCCAGGGCGGTGGTCAGGTCAAATGGCTGCTGATCGGCCTGCTGTGGGTGGTGGCGATTGCCTCGCAGAACATCCTGCCGATCCACATTGCCTTTATTCCGCTGCTGGTGCCGCCGCTGCTGTATGTGCTGACCAAGTTGCAGCTTGACCGGCGGCTGATCGCCTGCGTCATCACCTTCGGCCTGATCACCCCCTACATGTTCCTGCCGGTGGGCTTCGGCAATATCTTCCTCAACGAGATCCTCCTGGCCAACGTGGCCCGCAGCGGGGTGGACATCAGCCAGGTGAATGTCACCCACGCCATGGGCATTCCTGCCCTGGGCATGCTCTGTGGCTTGCTGCTGGCCTTTGTCAGCTACCGCAAGAAGCGCGTGTATGATCTGGAGCGGATCGAGAAGGTCGAGCAGGTGGCGGTGCAGTACAACCCGCGGACCCTGCTGGTGGCGGGTTTGGCGATTGTCGCAGCCTTCGTGATCCAGTTGCTGCTGGACTCGATGATTATCGGTGCTTTGTGCGGGTTTCTGATTTTCTCGGCGTCGGGCATCGTGCGCTGGCGCGAGACTGACGAGCTGTTCACCGAAGGCATGAAGATGATGGCCATGATCGGCTTCATCATGATTGCCGCATCGGGCTTTGCCGAAGTGATGAAGGCCACCGGCGAGGTCAATTCCCTGGTCCAGGCCTCGGCGGCGTGGATCGGCCACAGCAAGGGCGTGGGCGCCTTGCTGATGCTGCTGGTGGGACTGCTGGTGACCATGGGCATCGGCTCGTCGTTTTCCACGGTGCCGATCCTTGCGGCGATCTTTGTGCCGCTGTGCGTGCAACTGGGCTTCAGTCCGCTGGCGATCGTCTGCATCGTCGGCACCGCCGGGGCTTTGGGGGATGCCGGCTCGCCGGCCTCGGACTCGACCCTGGGGCCGACCTCGGGCTTGAACATTGATGGCCAGCACCACCATATCTGGGACACCGTGGTCCCGACCTTCCTGCACTACAACCTGCCGCTGCTGGCCTTCGGCTGGGTGGCGGCGATGGTTCTCTGACTCCTTACAGGCTGGAGCCGGCTTGCCGGCGAAGGCGGTCTCCTAGGCGCGGCATGGTTTTCAGGCCTGTTGGCCAACACGCCGGCGCTCGGGAGGCTAGGCTCAACTTTTGGATGAACGTGCCGCTAACGCGGTTATCACGCCAATAAAAAACAGAGTGAGCCCCCCTATGCGCTTGAGCCTGAAGGCCAAAGTCCTGTCCCTGGCAGTCCTCCCGGTACTGTTGTTTGCGCTGGTGATCAGCCTGAGCACGGTATTCATGCTGCGTCAGCAGGCCCAGAAAGAAGTCGAGGAAACCCGTCAGCGCCTGTTGGGCGAGGCCAAGGCCACGCTGCAAAGCTATGTCGAAGTGGCCTTGAACACGGTCAAGCCGCTGTACGACGCGGCAGCTCCCGGGGATCAGGCGGTTCGGGCCGAGGTGCTCAAGCTGCTGTCGAACATCACCTATGGCAAGGACGGCTACTTCTTCGGCTACGACTCCGAGACTGTGCGCCTGTTCAAGGGCAATAGCGCCGACGGCGTGGGCAAGAGCTTCAAGGACAACCGCGACCCCAATGGGGTCTACGTCAACCGCGAACTGGTGCGGGTCGGCAAGGACGGCAGTCATTACGTGCAATACAGCTCGACCCAGCCGGGCAGCGATGTGTTGGTGCCCAAGCTGGGCTACACCGAATACCTGCCCAAGTGGGACATGGTGCTGGGCACCTCGGTCAACCTCGACGGCATCGACGCCCAGGTGGCGGCGGTGGAGAACAGCGTCAACCAGCGCATGGAAGGCATGGTCCTGAGCATTCTCGGGATCGCCGCGGTGGTGCTGCTGGTGATCGCGGGCCTGGGGCTGCTGGTGGCCAACACCATGCTGCGGCCGCTGAACCTGATGAAGGCCAATCTGGATGACATCGCCGCCGGCGAAGGCGACCTGACCCGGCGCCTGGCGATCACCAGCCAGGACGAACTGGGGCAGTTGGCCGGTTCGTTCAACCGCTTTGTCGACAAGATCCACAGCCTGGTGCGGCAGATCACCGAGATGACCGGGCAGCTCACCGAGCTGGTGACCCAGGTCTCGGATCAGGCGCACCGCTCCGAGCAGGCCATGGAGCGTCAGCGCCACGAGACCGATCAGGTGGCCACGGCGATCAATGAAATGTCTTCCGCGGCCCAGGAAGTGGCGCGCAGTGCCCAGGGCGCGGCGGTGGCTGCGCAGCAGACCGATGAAGAAGGCCAGGCGGCCAAGCGTGTGGTCGATGGCAGCATCCAGCAGATCCACTCCCTGGTCAGCGATATCCGCAACAGCGGCACCTCCCTGGACAGCCTGCAGCAGGACGTGTCGTCGATTGTCAGCGTGCTGGACGTGATCCGCTCGATTGCCGAACAGACCAACCTGCTGGCGCTCAACGCCGCCATCGAAGCGGCTCGGGCCGGGGAGGCCGGGCGTGGTTTTGCCGTGGTCGCCGACGAAGTCCGCGCCCTGGCCAGCCGCACCCAGCAGAGCACCCAGGAAATCCAGGGCATGATCGACCGTCTGCAGCAGGGCACCCGGGTGGCGGTGGACGCCATGCGCCGCTCCAGCGACGCCGGCGACGGCACCTCGGTGAAGGCCAACGAGGCCGGGGCTTCGCTGGACACCATGGCCCAGCTGATTGGCACCATCAATTCGATGAACGCGCAGATTGCCAGCGCCGCCGAGGAGCAGACCGCGGTAGCCGAGGAGATCAACCGCAGCGTGCACCAGATCGCCGTGGCGGTGGACAGCGTGGCCGATGAAACCCAGCGCGGGGCCCAGACCTCCCGCAGCCTGGCGGACCTGGGCCAGCGCCTGGGTCGGCTGGTGGGGCAGTTCCGTATCTGATCGGGCGCCATTGCCGCCCATCGGGGCGGCTGGCCGGGGGGAGGCGGTTCAGGCGCCGATGTCACGCATCAACAGGGCGAAGCGCAGGTCGACCTGATCCGGAATTGGCAGGTACACGGTGTGACCGTCACCGGGGGCGACTTCGATGGCTTCGCCCTTGGCGTTTTGCAGTTCGTGCAGATCGAAGTGGAAGTTGCCCTTGGGGGTCATCAGTTCCATGTGATCGCCCACGGTGAATCGGTTCTTGACCTTGACTTCGGCCAGGCGGTCACGGCGCTCGCCGGTGAGTTCGCCGACGAACTGCTGGCGCTCCGACACCGAGCTGCCGTTCTGGTAGTTCTGGTATTCGTCATGCACATGGCGGCGCAGGAAGCCTTCGGTGTAGCCGCGCTGGGCCAGGGATTCCAGGTCGTTCATCAGGCTGCGGTCGAACTCGCGTCCGGCCGCCGCGTCGTCGATGGCCCGGCGGTACACCTGGGTGGTGCGCGCGCAGTAGAAGTGCGACTTGGTCCGGCCTTCGATCTTCAGCGAGTGCACGCCCATGCGGGTCAGGCGCTCCACATGCTGCACCGCCCGCAGGTCCTTGGCGTTCATGATGTAGGTGCCGTGCTCGTCCTCGAAGGCCGGCATCAGTTCGTCCGGGCGATTGGCTTCCTGCAGCAGGAACACCTGCTCGGTGGGCGCGCCCAGGCCCAGGGTCGGCTCTGGCTGGAAGGTCTGGACGATTTCCCCGAGGTCGTTCTCGGTGGCCTCTTCAGCCTTGTATTTCCAGCGGCAGGCGTTGGTGCAGGTGCCCTGGTTGGCGTCGCGCTTGTTCATGTAGCCCGAGAGCAGGCAGCGTCCGGAGTAGGCCATGCACAGCGCGCCGTGGACGAAGACTTCCAGCTCCATGGCCGGTACTTGCTGGCGGATTTCCTCGATCTCTTCGAGCGACAGCTCCCGGGACAGGATGATCCGCGTCAGCCCCTGTTGCTGCCAGAACTCGACGCTGGCCCAGTTCACCGTGTTGGCCTGCACCGAGAGGTGGATCGGCATGTGCGGGAAGTGCCGGCGCACCAGCATGATCAGGCCCGGGTCGGACATGATCA
Source organism: Pseudomonas sp. TKO26 (assembly GCF_003225665.1). Taxonomy (NCBI): domain Bacteria; kingdom Pseudomonadati; phylum Pseudomonadota; class Gammaproteobacteria; order Pseudomonadales; family Pseudomonadaceae; genus Pseudomonas; species Pseudomonas sp. TKO26. The sequence goes on along the minus strand of NZ_QKLN01000021.1, from coordinate 11,420 downwards.
GCGCATCCGGGGCCATGTCGATGACCGGTTGCAGGTCCTTGAGGAAGGTCTTGAGCTTGGCATTGTGCGGGGCGATGTTGACCACCACGTAGAAACGCTTGCCCTGGGCCTGGGCCTCGCGAATGCCAAGGGCCAGGTTGGCGTGGTCGAATTCGTTGTTGCGTACCCGCAGGCTGTAGCGCGGCTGGCCGGCGTACACCGCATCGGCGCCGTAGGCGAAGGCGTAGCGCATGTTCTTCAGGGTGCCGGCGGGGGCCAGGAGTTCGGGTTTGGCGAGGAGCGTCATGGGGCTTGTCGGTCGCAAAAGGTCGCGAGGGTAAGCCAGTGCGCCGGGGCATTCATTGATCTGGGTCTATGTCTGGCGCAGAAAAAACGCACTCGGCCTCGCGGCTGCGGACTAACCCCCAGGACGCCGCGATCGGGCGTCGGCTGACCTGGATCGGACATGAATCAAAGCAACCTGCAAAACAAAAGCCTGCTGCTGTTGCTGGCCCTGGTGACGGTGGCGTTTATCTGGATCTTGCTGCCGTTCTACGGGGCGCTGTTCTGGGCGGTGATCCTGGGCATCGTCTTCGCTCCCCTGCAGCGCAGCCTGCAGTCGAAGTTTGGCTGGCCGCGCAATCTCGCGGCCCTGTGCACGCTGTTGATCTGTCTGTTGATCGCCATCCTGCCGGTGATCATCACCGGTGTGCTGTTGGTTCAGGAAGGCGCCGACTTGTACCAGAAGATTGAAAGCGGCCAGTTGGATATCGCCGGCTACCTGGCCCAGTTCAAGCACGGCCTGCCGCCGTACCTGCAGCACTGGCTGGACCGCCTGGGCCTGGGCGAACTCAAGGGTTTGCAGGACAAGGCGGTCAAGGGCGCGATGCAGGGCAGCCAGTACCTGGCGACCCAGGCCTTCAGCTTCGGCCAGGGCACCTTCGAGTTCGTGGTGAGTTTCTGCATCATGCTGTACCTGCTGTTTTTCTTTCTGCGCGATGGCGCCGAGCTGGTGCGCAAGATCCGCAGCGCCGTGCCCCTGGCCGAGTACCAGAAGCGCCGTCTGCAATTGAAGTTCAATCGGGTGGTGCGGGCCACGGTCAAGGGCAATGTGCTGGTGGCGGTGACCCAGGGCGCCCTGGGCGGGCTGATCTTCTGGTTTCTCGACATTCCCAGCGCCTTGCTCTGGGCGGTGTTGATGGCCTTTCTGTCGCTGTTGCCGGCAGTGGGGGCGGGGATTGTCTGGGGGCCGGTGGCGGTGTATTTCCTGGTCAGCGGCGCGATCTGGCAAGGGGTGCTGCTGGTGCTGTTCGGGGTGCTGGTGATCGGTCTGGTGGACAACCTGCTGCGCCCAATCCTGGTGGGCAAGGACACGCGGATGCCGGATTACCTGATCCTGATCTCGACCCTGGGCGGGCTGGCGGTTTTCGGCCTCAACGGTTTTGTCATCGGGCCGTTGATCGCTGCATTGTTCATGTCGAGCTGGGCGCTGTTCGGCGAAACCCGGCCCCGGGTGCGATTGCCCTAGTACTGGATGGCCCGGTGCTACGAAACATCACCTATTGTGTTGTCGGAGATTGCTACCGGTGCTACTGGTATGGACGCTTCAGTCCACCACCTGATCGAGCATGTGCAGCACTTCCTGCTCGTTGAGCAGGCCCTTGCGCACCAGGTTCTGGGTCAGCAGCGAAAGGAACTTGGCGCTGCGATGGCCTTCCAGATGCTTGAGTTCGGTCAGGGCGTCGTACACCCGGCTGGAGGTGCAGAGGCCTTCGACGCGGTGCGGGTTTTGCGTGGGCATGGGGTTCGTCCTTGTTGTTATGGGCCTGTTGTGGCGGGGCTGCTATGACAGGCGCGGGGCGAGCGGACCCGATTGATCTTGCAGTCCCTGAATGACACATGCGTGACAGTCCCATGTCGCCCGACGCGTCGCTGGGATGGGCACACTATTGCCGGATTTTCAGGCAAATACTGTTCCAATCGCGACATGATGCTGAGCTATTCAGACATTTGGGTGATGGCAAAATGCAACAAGCCCCGCTGGATGGGCGGGGCCTGTGGTTGTTTCAGTGCTGTGTTACCAGCGGCCGGGACCCGGGCCGTAGTAGTAATGAGGGTGGCCGTAGTAGCCGCGGGGCGGGCCGTAGTACACCGGTGCCGGGCGGTAGTAGACCGGTTGCTGTACATAGACCGGGGCTGGCTGGTAGTAGACCGGCGGCGGTGGCGCGGCGTACACCGGCTGCGGCTGGACATACACCGGCGCCTGCTGCACATAGACCGGACGATCCTGGTTGGCGATCACCGAACCCACTACGGCTGCGCCGACAACAGCACCCAGTGCGGCGGGCCCGGCCCAGCCACCGCCGTGGGCGGATGCCTGGCCTGCGACAGCGAGTGCGCCAATGAGCAAGGCTATCTTGGGGATTTTGGAAATCATGGTTGTTCCTCGGTTCAACCTCCGCGTTCATGGTCTGCACCAGACTCAAGAACTGACGCGGGGATACTTCTAAGACAGCGGTTTCTGCAAAATCTGCACAGCCGCTGAGTAAATATTGTGTAAGGTCTGTACCGGCCTCTTTACCGTCATCCCTGGGCGTCGAAGAGGCCTGTGAACCCGCGGCGATATGATCGGGCACAAGGGCTTGGCTGACCAATCCCGTCTATCCGAAAGTGCCCAGCAAGGAGATGAACATGCAAATGAATCCCGACAAAGACACCCAGCTGTGCATGTCGCTGTCTGGGCGTCCGGGGAATTTCGGCCTGCGCTTTCACAATCACCTGTATGAGCAGTTGGGGCTCAACTTCTATTACAAGGCTTTCAGCAGCCGGGACCTGCCCGGCGCGGTGCGAGGGATTCGCGCGTTGGGTATTCGTGGCTGCGGCGTGTCCATGCCGTTCAAGGAAGACTGCATCGCCCTGGTGGATGAGCTGGATGCCTCGGCCCGGGCCATTGCCTCGATCAATACCATCGTCAATACCGACGGCCATCTGAAGGCCTACAACACTGATTACATCGCCGTGGCCCGCTTGCTGGCCGAACACGCCGTGCCCCGGGAGTCGACCTTCGCCCTGCGCGGCAGCGGCGGCATGGCCAAGGCCGTGGCCAGCGCCTTGCGTGATGGCGGATATGCCCGCGGGGTAATCGTGGCCCGCAACGAAGTGGCCGGGCGTGCTCTGGCCAGTTCCCTGGGCTATGAGTGGCAGGCCGAGTTGGGCAGCCTGCGGCCGCAGATGCTGATCAACGTGACCCCGATCGGCATGAGCGGCGGGCCTGAGGCGCAGCAACTGGCGTTCGACGCCGAGGCGATCGCGGCGGCGGACAGGGTGTTCGATGTGGTGGCGGTGCCGCCGCAGACGCCTTTGATCCTGCGGGCCCAGGCCGAGGGCAAGCAGGTCATCACCGGCCTGGAAGTGATTGCCATCCAGGCTCTGGAGCAGTTCGTGCTGTATACCGGGGTGCGCCCGAGCGAGGAGCAGTTCCAGAAGGCCGTGGCCTTCGCCCGGGCCTGAAACCGAAACCCTGTAGCCGCTGCCGCAGGCTGTGATCGGGTCCTGACGGCCTTCGGCGCCCGCAAGGGCGCCGCGCCGTTTTTGGAGGGCAATCGCAGCTTTCGGCAGCGGCTATGAGTATCAGCCTTCGAGCTGGGCCAGGCGCTGTTCCAGGGCGGCAATCCGTGCTTCCAGTTCTTCGATGCGTTCCACTGAAACGCCGCTGCCCGTGCCGCGTTCCACCGGGTTGCCGCGGGCGGCGAGAATCGCCTCGATGTCCGCCGGGTCGCCCAGGGCATGGGTGTAGCGGTCTTCGCGCTGACCGGCCTGACGCGGAATGTGCAGGGCCAGGCCCCGGGCGATCAGGCGTTCGAGCTGGTGCAGGACTTGCTCGCTGTCTTCGAAATCATGCATGCGGCCGCTGCGGGTCAGCAGCTCGTTGACGGTTTGCGGCCCGCGCAGAAACATCAGGCCGCAGAGGATCAACTGCGCCGGCACCAGTTCCAGGGCCTTGTCCAGGCGCTGTTCCCAGCGATCGGCGCGGCTGCCCATGACCAGCCGGGTGAACCCCCGGGCTTCGAGGGCGCGCAGGCTTTGGCCAACCTGGCCCGGGGTCAGGTTCATCACCGGTTCGCGGCTGGTTTTCTGATTGCAGGCCAGCACCAGGGCGTTGAGGGTCAGGGGGTAGGTTTCCGGGTTGGTGGCCTGCTTTTCGATCAACGAACCCAGGATGCGGATATCGCTGCTGCTCAAGCGCAGTTCTTCGCCGGGAGTGTCGTGCTCGTTGCTCATAAGTGCTGGTCCCTTGGTCACTGATGGTGGGTCGTGAAAAACCGCAACAGGGCCTTGATCGGCACCGCGGTTGTTCCGTGGCCGGGTGGGCCACCTTGGAGGGGCTCTGTTTTACCTTCAGAACCCGGATCTTGCCATCAGAACTTGGTCGGACCCGGACAGATTCCGGGTTTGCCGGAGTGCCCCCGCCCTTGCGCTGTGGGCGAGGGCGACCCGCTCAGCTCGGTTGCGGATCTGTTGCCGGCTGTGTCGCCGGCGTCGAGTCCGCGGCGGCTGCGGGCTCCCCCGATGCTTCCAGGCACTGGCGGCTGAAGCGGGCGACGGCGAGCAGGGCGTTTCTCGCGGAACGCAGGTAGAACGCCTGCAACTGGAAGACGTGCCAGCGCTCCTCAAAGATTTCCAGGCGGCAGCTCACCCCAGCCTGCCGGGCGCGCTTGGCCAGGCGCACTGAGTCCGACAGCAGCAGCTCCTGGTCGCCCACCTGGATCAGCATGGGCGGCAGGCCACGCAGGTCCGCCTCCAGGGGGCGATGGGTCAGGGTTGGCGCCGGCGCCGCGTAGGCCTTGAGGGCTTGCTCCAGCCAGTCGCGGCGAATCATCGGGTCGACCGTCTGGCGCGATTGCAGACTGGCGCCGCGCAGATCCGGATCAGTGACTGGCGACAGCAGTATCAGCCCGGCGGCAATCGCCTCGCCGCGCTGTTTCAGAGCCAGGGCCAAGGCCAGGACCAGGGCGCCCCCGGCGGAGTCGCCGGCAATCAGCAGTTGTTCGGCCGGGCAGCCCTGGGCGCGGATGGCGTCGTAACAGGCCAGGCAATCCTCCAGCGCGGCGGGGTAGGGATGCTCCGGTGCCAGTCGGTAGTCGGGCACCCAGACGCTGCAGCCGCTATCCCGGGCCAGACGGCTGGTGATACTGAAGTGGCTGTGAGGGCTGCCCAGGCAGAAGGCGCCGCCGTGCAGGTAGAGGATCGCGCCTTTGCCGGGCGTGGCGGCGGCTTCGACTTTCTGCACCGGCAAGCTGCCCAGCCAGTGCCACCGGCGGCGAACCCCGGCGCAGCCGGGCATCAGCCAGGCCAGGGCGTTGACGATCTGGCGTTGGCGCACCAGCTCCCGGGGCGGGCCGATCAGGGCGCGGAAGCTGGCCCGCAGGAACAGCCGCAGCCAGGCCGCGCTACCCCGTTCCAGCCAATCCCGCGGCGACGCCACGCGCTGCCCGTCGGCCGCCGCCGAGTGCCGTTCCAGGGAGCCGGCGAAACGATAGGCGGCAAGCCCGGCATAGCGGGTCAGCCATCTGTAGGTCCAGGTGAATCCGGGCCAGTTGGTGCTGTTGTGGCCGCGGGCGTCGACGTACCAGCTGGTGCAGCCGCTCCAGACCGAATCGGCCAGACGCCGCTGGATCCGCTGTTGCAGGCGCTGGTGCGGGGCCTCCTCGACTTCCAGGGTTTGCGCGCCGCTGGCCAGCAGTGCCTGGCGGGCCTTGAGCACGTGGCTGATCTGGCTTTCCAGCATGTGGATGATGGAGTTGTGGCCCAGGTTGGTGTTGGGCCCGTAGAGCATGAAGAAGTTGGGGAAGCCGGGGACACTGAGCCCCAGGTAGGCGCTGGCGCCTGCTTGCCAGGCCTGGTTCAGTTCGAGGCCGTTGCGGCCGCTGATGCGCATGGGCGCAAGGAACTCGGTGGCGGCGAAGCCGGTGCCGTAGATGATCGCGTCCACCGGGTGCTGCTGGCCGTCGAGGGTTTCGATGCCGTGCTCGGTGATGCGGGCGATGCCCTGGGTCAGCAGCTCGACATGGGGGCGGGCAAAGGTCTTGAGGTAGTCGTTGGACAGCAGGATGCGCTTGCAGCCGATGGGGTAGTCCGGGGTCATCTGGCGGCGCAGCTCGGGGTCGGGCACCGAGGCCTCCAGCAGTTGGCGAAAGGGGATGCCGACCACCCACTGGGTCAGGCCCTTGAGGCGAGTGAAGCCCAGGGCCCGGGATTCGAAATGCAGGTAGTGGGCCGCGCGCAGCAGTTTCAGCCGCCAGGGCTGTTGGGCCAGGCGCTGTTTTTCCTGTTCGCTGTAGGCCCGGTCGGCCTTGGGCATGATGTAGGCCGGCGAGCGCTGGAAGACCTTGAGCGCCGCCACCTGATCGGCAATCTGCGGCACGAACTGGATGGCCGAGGCGCCGGTGCCGATCACCGCCACCCGTTTGTCGGCCAGGGGGTAGTGGTGGTCCCAGTGGGCGGAGTGAAAGACCTTGCCGCGAAAGGTGTCCATGCCCGGCAGTTTGGGCAGGGCGGGACGGCTCAGTTGGCCGACGGCGCTGATCAGCAAGCGGGTGAAATGCTCCTGGCCATCGTTGCAGATGACCTGCCAGTAATGGCCGGTTTCATCGAATCGGGCGTGGCGGACTTCGCTGCCGAAGTGAATGTGTCGCAGCAGGTCGTAGGTGCGGGCGCAATGCTGCAGGTAGTCGTGGATCTCGGCCTGGGGCGCGAATACCCGGGACCAGCGCGGGTTGGGCTCGAAGGAAAATGAGTACAGGTGCGAAGGTACGTCGCAGGCGGCGCCGGGGTAGGTGTTGTCGCGCCAGACGCCGCCGACGTCCTGGCCCTTCTCAAGCAGGAGGAACCGGCTGACCCCGGCCTTGCGCAGGGCGATGGCCATGCCCAGGCCGCCGAAGCCGGCGCCGATGATCAGGGCTTCCAGGGGCGCGCAGGGGCTGGAGCAGAGGTTTTGCGGGGCGGTGGATTCGGGCATGACGACCTCGTTGTTATTGTTGTGGACGCTGGATGGATCGATTCGGGACCGTGTTCTGCCGATGGTGGCGTGGCCCCGTTGAGTCAAGCATGGAGGTAAATATCCGTGGACCCCATGCTGCAACGGGACAAGTGTTTTAGTATTTGGGCCAAATCCGCCGCCCATGAGTCAGGCCATGAACGTTCAAGCATTCACCCGGGGACCGTCCAGCGCCTTGCTGCTGGTGAATTTTGCGCTTGAAAGGGGCCTGTCGCCGACGCGCCTGCTGGCCGGTTGCGCGGTGTCCCTGGAGGTATTGCAAGACCCCAACACGCTGCTGCTGGCGGCTCAGGAGCTGCGGTTGGTGAGCAATCTGCTGCAGCTCCTGGGCCATCCTCCCGGGCTGGGCTATGAGGTGGGCGCGCGTTACCACTTCTCCACCTACGGCCTGTTCGGCTATGGCCTGATCAGCAGCGCGACGCCGGCGGATGCTCTGAATCTGGCCCTGCGCTTTCTGCCGCTGACCTATGCCTTCGCGTCCATCGACTACCGACTGGAGCGGGATCTGGGCGTGCTGGTGTTCGGTGCGCCGCCGGTAGCCGATCCGCAGATGGCCGGGTTTCTGCTGGAACGGGACATGGCCGCTGCCGCGGTCTTGATGAAGGAGATTGTCGGTGAGGATTTTTCTCTGGCGCGCCTGACCCGTCGTGCTGCCCCGCCCGCGGATCGCGCGGCCAGCGATGTGTCGCGGGTGCTGGGCCGGGTGCCCGAGTACCGGGCGGCGCAGGACAGCCTGGCATTCGACCGGCGGTTCCTGGATCGCGCCTTGCCCCAGGCCAATCCGCTGACAGTGGCGATGTGCGAGCAGTTGTGCCGGCAGTTGCTTGAGCGCCGACAGGCCCATCAGAGCACGGCGGCCCTGGTCCGCCAGCATCTTGAGGCCCTGCCGGCCGGCAGGGTCGCGGATCTGCCGGACATGGCGCGTCTGGCTCGGACCAGTGTGCGCACCTTGAAACGGCGTCTGCAGGAAGAGGGCACCAGCTATCGCCAGGTGCTGGCCGAACAGCGTGGTGCCCGGGCCCTTGAGCTGTTGGGCAATCGCGCCTTGAGTCTGACCCGGATCGCCGAAGAGTTGGGCTTCAGCGATCTGTCGAGTTTTTCCCAGAGCTTCAAGCGCTGGTTCGGCGTCGCCCCCAGCGCCTATCGCCGGGGACCTCCGGGATAAAGGCCCCGCTCCGGGCCGCAGTGGCTATAATCGCTGCTCGTTGTATTCCCGCCATCTGTGTCGAGACTGTCATGACTATTTCCCTGTACGCTGCTTCCGTTCCCGTCTTCAAGCAAATGCTCAATGCCCTGAGCGATGTCCTGCACAAGGCCGAAGCTCACGCCACGGCGAAGAACATCGAGCCCAATGCCCTGCTTCAGGCGCGCCTGTACCCGGACATGTTCCCGCTGGTGCGTCAGGTGCAGATCGCCGTGGACTTCGCCAAGGGCGTGTCGGCCCGCCTGGCCGAGGTCGAGCTGCCCAAGTACGACGACAGCGAAACCACCTTCGCCGACCTGCAGGCGCTGATTGCCAAGGTGCTGGCCTTCATCGACGGCATCCAGCCTTCGCAGATCGATGGCAAGGAAGGCATCGAGATCGTTACCCGTCCGGGCACCCCGAAAGAGAAACGCTTCAGTGGCCAGTCCTACCTGCTGACTTACGGCCTGCCGCAGTTCTTCTTCCACGTCACCACCACCTACGCGATCCTGCGTCACAACGGTGTGGAAGTGGGCAAGCGCGATTACATGGGCGCGTTCTAAAACACCAGGCGATAAAAAAAGCCCGGCCAGGTTGACCCTGGTCGGGCTTTTTAGTGGGCGTTGGATCAGGCGGTGGCTTGCGCCTTGTCTTCCTGGGCCATGCACGCCGCGGCAGTGAAGAGTACGTCGGTGGATGAGTTCAGCGCGGTTTCCGCCGAGTCCTGCAGCACGCCGATGATGAAGCCCACCGCGACCACCTGCATGGCGATTTCGCTGGGGATGCCGAACAGGCTGCAGGCCAGGGGAATCAGCAGCAGCGAGCCGCCGGCGACACCCGAAGCGCCGCAAGCGCAGATCGCCGCGACCACGCTGAGCAGCACGGCAGTAGGCAGGTCCACGGCTATGCCCAGGGTGTGCACGGCGGCCAGGGTCAGCACGGTGATGGTGATCGCCGCGCCAGCCATGTTGATGGTGGCCCCCAGGGGGATGGACACCGAGTAGGTGTCTTCATGCAGGCCCAGGCGCTTGCTCAGTTCCAGGTTGACCGGAATGTTGGCGGCCGAGCTGCGGGTGAAGAAGGCGGTGATGCCGCTCTCGCGCAGGCAGGTCAGCACCAGCGGGAAGGGGTTGCGGCGGATCTTCCAGAACACGATCAGCGGGTTCATCACCAGGGCCACGAACAGCATGCAGCCGATCAGTACCGCCAGCAGGTGCAGGTAGCCGAGCAGGGCGTCGAAGCCGGAAGTGGCCAGGGTCGAGGCCACCAGGCCGAAGATCCCCAGGGGGGCGAAGCGGATCACCACGCGCACGATGACGGTCACGCCGTTGGACAGGTCATCGAGTACGGCGCGGGTGGTCTCGCCGGCATGCCGGATGGCCACGCCCATGCCGATGGCCCAGGCCAGGATGCCGATGAAGTTGGCGTTCATCAGGGCACTGACCGGGTTGTCCACCACGCTCAGCAGCAGGCTTTGCAGCACTTCGCTGATACCGCCGGGGGCACTCACGGCGACGTCGTGGGAGGCCAGGACCAGGGACGAGGGGAACAGGCTGCTGGCGATCACCGCGACCACCGCCGCGGCGAAGGTGCCCAGCAGGTAGAGCACCAGGATCGGCCGGATATGGGTTTCCTGGCCGTGCTTGTGGTTGGCGATGGAGGCCATGACCAGCACGAACACCAGGATCGGTGCCACGGCCTTGAGCGCCGAGACGAAGACCTTGCCGATGAAGGTGGTGGACTTCGCCACTTCGGGGGCCAGCAGGGCCAGGGCGATCCCGGCGATCAGGCCGATGACGATCTGGGTCACCAGGCTCAGGCGTTTGAGGGTGTGGAGGAAGGAAGGAGGTGCAGCGCTCATAGCGGTATCTCTGTTTTTTTAATGTGCAGTGCATGCCGGGGCTGAGCCGGCATCCAGGGATGCGGTGGCAAAGGGCAACGGGCGATCGGTTGGCCTGACGGGCAAGCCAGTACGACAACCACTGTTTTTGGCAGGGGGCGGACTTTATCACAGGCGCCCGGGCTTCCTGCGTCGATGTGACGATCTGCCACCTGCGACGCCCGGTGCCGGCGCGGTTGCCCTGACCCGTACCCACTCTGTTAAGATTCGCCACCCCTTTTTCTATCCAGTCAGCGGGCCCTTCGGGCTGTCGCTGCTGTCGTTGTTTCTGGAGTTTTCGATGTTGTTGCCCATCCTGCTGTTGTCCGCCGCGGGTTTTACCGTGTTGACCACGGAGTTCGTCATCGTCGGCCTGTTGCCGTCGATAGCCCGGGACTTGCAGGTCAGCGTGTCGCAGGCCGGCTTGCTGGTGACCCTGTTCGCCTTTACCGTCGCGGCGTTCGGGCCCTTCCTCACGGCGTATTTCGCGCGTTTTCCGCGCAAGCAGCTGTTTATCAGCGTGCTGCTGATGTTTGGCCTGGCCAACACCCTGGCGGCCCTGGCGCCGAACATCTGGGTAATGGCCCTGGCACGCCTGGTGCCGGCCCTGGGGTTGCCGGTGTTCTGGGCCCTGGCCAGTGAAACGGCGGTGGATATCGTCGGCCCGGATCATGCCGGGCGCGCCATCGCCAAGATCGGCTTCGGCATCGTCTGTGCCACGGTGTTCGGGATTCCCGTGGGCACCCTGATTGCCGATGCGTTCGGCTGGCGCAGCGCCTTTGGCATCCTGGCCCTGGTGGCCTTCGCCAAGGCCCTGCTGCTGTGGGTCTATCTGCCGAAAACCAGGCCGCACAACCCGCAAGCGAGCCTGCGGGCGCAGTTTCGCATCCTGCGCAGCCCGCTGATGCAGGGGCATGTGCTGCTGTCGATCCTGGTGTTCAGCGGCATGTTCACCGCCTATACCTACCTGGCGGACATCCTCGAACGCCTGGCCGGTTTCGACGGCACCCTGGTGGGCTGGTGCCTGATGGGTTTTGGCGCGGTGGGGCTGATCGGCAATTCCCTGGGCGGCCGGGCCGTGGACCGCCATCCGCTGATCGCCTCCATGGTGTTCTGCGCCTTGATGATCGGCGGCATGCTGGCCCTGGTGCCGAGCATTGATTCGACCCTGGGGCTGGCGGCGGCCATGGGCGTCTGGGGCGTGACCCAGGCCGCGATGTTCCTGGTCAGCCATGTGCGCCTGATCAAGGCCGCGCCGCAAGCGCCGGCATTCGCCGCGTCGCTGAACATCGCCGGGGCCAACCTGGGGATCGGCCTGGGGG